>JAHIQC010000255.1 GCA_018902765.1 Actinomycetota bacterium
CGACCATGTCCATGAGCCACCGAGAGGGGGTCGCGATTGCAACTCGGCTGTCGCGCAGTACTTGGCGCTTCAGGGCGAAGTTGGCGGCGCTCTCATCGGCATACAGAGGGACATAGCGATCAAGGTGCGGGCAGGTTTCACAGCCCGATAGCCAGCCGTTGCACTCGAACGGGTGGGCGCAGTGTCCGGTGAGGAACCACGCGTCATGCATCGTCATGACCGTGGGCACCGCGTCCGCAAGAGCCGGGAGGGCGCGAATGTCGAAGTACGAACCGTGCAGGTTGTGCAGATGCAGGAGCTCGGGAGGTTGTGGGGTGAGCCCCAGGAGATGTGGCGTCGCTGGGTGGTCGAAGTCCTCGTGGCCGCGCGCGACGCGGCTGTAGCGCAGCGGCTGGGCGGCTGCACGCAAGGCGCGGTCCGTGTACCACCATGCATCACCGTCGACGTTGTTACGCCGGGATGCAGCTGCGGCAACTCGCCTGACCGAGCGCGCCCATGGGTTGCGATAGCGCTCATTCGGGATCTCGAGCGTGGAGGCGCATTCGGCGTTGCGGTTGCCGACAAGCAGCCAAGATTCATGCCCGCGGGCCAAGTACTCTTCGTGCAAGGATCGAGAGACCCGCTCTGCTCCGCCGCCCGTGACCGCGGCGTTCACGCTCGTGATTCTCATGAGCGTGCCGCCGCATCTTCGAGCATCGCGTCGTACATCGCGAGATAACCGTCGGCCATGGCGTCGAGGGTGAAACGCGTCCGTGCGAACCGCGCGGCTGCAGTGCCCATCGTGAGTCGGCGGTCTGCGTCAGCGCCGAGAGAGATGAGAGCCGATGAGAGTGCGGCGAGATCCTGTTGGGGTACGAGTACCCCGGTCTCACCGTCGAGCAACGTCTCGGGGATTCCGCCCACGGCGCTCGCCACGACCGGCAGCCCGCAGGCTTGCGCCTCGACAGTGGCTAGCCCGAAGGTTTCAGCCAGTGCCATGTGCACGTACGCGTCGGCCGCCTGCATATAGCGAGCGACCAACGCCGGGCTTTCGGTGAATGGTATGTGCATGACCCGAGGATCGGTCGGCGTGGTGCCGCCTGCGCCGAGTGCGACAAAGAGGACCCTACGGTCCGCGAGTGCATCCGCGACGCCAGGGAGTGCCGCGAGCGCAGAGGTCGTGTCTTTGAACGGGTTCGGGAACTCGCCGCCTGCGGTGTACATAACGATCAGGGCATCAGGCGCGAGGCCCAACTCGCGACGTGCTTCATTGCGGTCCCCGGGCATGAAGACATCGGTATCTATGCCATTCGGGACCAAGAACCTCTCCATGGTGGCTTCGGCGAGGATAGATTGGTCCGCCTGGTCGAGAATCCAGCGCGACGGCCCCGCCACAAACAGCCGCGACTGTCGAAGAATGCCGCGCTTTCGTTCCCAGTTCGCGGCCGAAGAGTCGCGCGGAATCGCCATCGGCCGAGTGATGTCGGGGCACTCGCCACAGCCGATGAGCCAGCGCTCGCAGTCCAGCGTGTAGGCGCAGTGGCCTGCTGTGAGCCATGTGTCATGCAGTGTCACGGCTGTCGGCACTGCGCGCGAAAGTCGAGGGAGCTGCCGCAGGTCGAAGTACCCTCCGTGGAGGTTATGCAGGTGTAGGACGTCGGAACCATGGGGCGCTAGGGACAGCACTTCTCGAGTTCCATTGAAGTTGAAGTCCTCAAGGCCGCGAATCCGGTCGACGACCGAGCTGGGATCCGCCACGAGGCGTTCGATGCGCCGACGCATGCGTCCCGCCCAGTGGAGCGGCAGTCGCGGAGCTGCGCCCGGAATCTCAACTACACCGTCGGTGGTCGATCGCCTCGCGCCGACCGCGAGCGTCGCGTCGAGACCACGCGCGAGGTAGGCACGATGCAGGTCCATGGCAACGCGCTCGGCGCCGCCGCCGACGTCGCTTGCTGATACCTGAAGGATTCGGGATACGGCTGGTTGCATCATCGGCTCTCGGAGACTCGGACACACACTTGTGATTGTAGCGCGCCGAGCGGGGTCAGGCTTCGGTATGATAATCGCTTGGAGCAGGCGGAATCAGCCTGCACACGGCCGATCGAGATTGTGACGCAGTCGTCCCCGGACGGGCTTGGAGCCAGTGTGAGATCAAATAGTCCCGAAGATGCGCCACCCGGCGGTCGGGCTCAGCTAAGAGAAGCACTCCGAGCTTTGACTCCCAAATGGATAGCGAAGATGGCCCGGTCGGTGGTCATGAGGCGATACGACCTCGAACTCGTGGTGAAGCCGGAGAGTGCCGTCAGGCGCTGGCTCTCGATGCACGTGCTGAGACTCTACTACCCCAAGAGCATGGTCTCGCGTCAGAGCGCCACAGCCAGGTTGGCTCAGAGGTTCCGTGGAGACAAGCCGACCCTCTTTCACTTCGAAATCCACATCACTGACCACTGCAATCTGAACTGCCGCGGCTGTGGGCATTTCTCGAATCTTTGCGCACCCACCTATCTTGATCTCGATTCCTTCCGGTTCGATATGGCCGCGCTGTCCGCCAAGGTGAACGTCGAGCAACTGTTCTTGCTTGGCGGGGAGCCCCTGCTGCACCCGCAAGTCAATGACTTCATTCGGGTGGCGCGAGAGCGCTTCCCCAAGGCGCGCATATCGCTGCTCACGAATGGCTCTCTCGTCATGAGGCAGGAGCCGATGTTCTGGCACACCTTGGCCGAGACCCGTACGATACTTCTCTGCGATGCCTACCCAATCGGCCTCCCGGTCGATGAGATCAACGCACGGGGCGCCAAGCATGACGTGGTAGTGGAATGGACCGAGAAGCGCGATCTCTTTTTCAAGATCCCGCTCGATGAGACAGGCTCGCAGGACGCGAGCGCGTCGTATCGTCGCTGCAGCGGCATCAACAACTGCCCGATGTACAAGGATGGGCGTCTCTATCCGTGCGCGTTCACGGCGTATGTCGATATCTTCAGAGAGCGGTTCGGCGTGGACGGGCTTCGGGTTGCCGAGTCGGATTCCATTTCGGTTCGCGACTCCGACGGTGAAGCGATCATGCGGTTCCTCGGCAAGCCGGTCTCATTCTGTCGCCACTGCGACTATGACCACTTCGAGATGTACGAGTGGGGCAAGACCGAGTGCTCGATCGACGAGTGGACGCGGACGCCGCAAACTACCGTCCCATTGTGAACCACTGCTCGAGGCGTCCAGCGAAGTCTCTGCCGTCGAGGTTCTCGGTCGGACATCTCGGGATCGCATAGGGGTCGGTCCAGGGAAAGGTCAACCCGAACCAGTTGGCGAAGCCGCACGAGTGCCCTGTCTCTGCCACCAGACTGCGCGTTTCGGGCCCAAGAGCATCCGTTCCGCCGTATGGGTAGCTGAACAGTTCGATCTCCTTGCCGAGGATGGCCTGCAGGGTCCGTTTACCCTCAGCGATTTCGTGCAGCTGGGCGCTCAGTGTGGAGGCCGACAGCATCTGGTGGCTCGCCGTGTGCGAACCGATGTCGATTAGGCCTCCGCTTGCGAGTTCACGTATCTCGTTGGCGTTGAGCATTCGGTACTCAGGGCGGGGCGAGCGATCCACGCTTCGTTGTCCGGCGATCTCATCGAGAGATGATTCACGTTCGGCGGCGCCAAGGCGCTTGAGTTGGTCGCAGGTCGTGACGTAGAGTCGCTGCGACTCGTTCCTCGGCGGCATCGTGATGTCCCAGGCGAGGTCGCCCGATCCATCCGGAGCCCTTAGTAGCAGCGGTTCAAGTTCGTCCCACCATTGCTCGCGATCACTGCCGATGAGATCGGTGCTGATGAACGCCGTCGCCGGCACCGAATGACGCTCCAGTATCGGTTTGATCACGGTGAGCAGGTCATGGTAGCCGTCGTCGAAGGTCACAACCACCGAGTTTCGGGGAATGCGCCGCTTGTGTAACAGCATCTCGCGGAGTTCAGATGCGCGGATCACGTTGAATCTTTGTGCGAGGATCGCGATCTGATCCTCGAAACGCTGTGGTGTGATCGTCAGTAGCTGAGGGTCGGAATCGAGCTCGATAACGCGGTGGTATGTCAGTACGAGAGCGGTACCTCCGACGGCTGCTCGGGCCGAGCGGAAGACACTGCCGAGGGCGGCCTTAACGGCGACCGGGCTAACCATCTGCGTGTTTTGTCGCGCGGACCGCAACTATGAGCTGGTAATCAGGCTCATTGCGCTCGAGTTTCGTCTTATTCACCCGCTCGGCTGGGATTCCTTGCAGGAAGCATGCAGCTGAGTGCGCATTGCCGAAAGTGGCGACTCTGACCGCATCGCTGCTGAATGTGGTACCGAAGAGCTCTGCGGCGGAGAGCGAGGTGAGTCGCCAGCGATCTCCCCAGCGATCCATATCGAACCGGCTGATCTGACTGATGCCCGGGACCGTGCACAGCACCGTTCCGCCGGGCTTGAGAATCCGATGGATCTCGCGGACTCCCGCCTCCATGTCGTACAGGTAGTGCAGCGTCTGAGTGAGGATGAAGCAGTCATAGGCGTCGGCGGGAATCTGCGGACACGACGATAAATCGCCGACATAGGTGGTTGCGTCGTCGGCTTCCGCGCTCAGGACATCACTTTGCGTCACGTCGACCCCAAAACGTGAGGTGTACCGCCGATCCCCGATTTCGAGCACACGCCCGGTAATCACCCCCGAGTTCATGCCTA
>JAHIQC010000256.1 GCA_018902765.1 Actinomycetota bacterium
GAATCGCGGCGCACCTGTTCGTAAGCGCCGCGCGGGTCGTGATCGCGATGACGATCGGCACCCTGCTGGCCGTGCCGCTCGGGCTGTTCATCGGGCGCTCGCCACGCATCGACACGATCGCCGCCCCGCTCATCTTCCTGACGTATCCGATCCCCAAGGTCGTGTTCTTGCCAACGCTCGTCGTACTGCTCGGCATAGGCGACGTTTCCAAGATCGCTCTCATCACGATCATCATCTTCTTCCAGATACTCGTGACATCGCGCGATGCCGCCCGCGCCATCCCGGCGGCGAGCGTGCTCTCGGTCCGCTCGCTTGGCGCCTCACGCGCCCAGGTGTTCCGCCACGTTGTGATCCCAGCAGCGCTGCCCGAGATATTCACCGCGTTGCGCATCGGGACCGGAACCGCCGTGGCCGTGCTGTTCTTGGGCGAGTCCATCGCGGGCAACAGCGGCCTGGGATACTACATCGTCGACTCATGGGCCCGCATCGACTACAACGCGATGTTTGCCGGAGTTCTAGGCATGGCGCTCCTCGGCGTGGTGCTCTACGAGGCGCTGGAACTCGCCGAAGCGCGCGCATGCCGATGGACTCGCGCGGATCGGGGTATCTAGCCCTTACAAGGGGGCGGGATGTTCCGGGATCGCGCACATGCGGGTCGTCTGCTTGCCGAGGAACTCAGAGCGCATAGCGCACTGGACTCCAACGCGATCGTTCTCGGCATTCCTCGCGGGGGCGTGATCGTGGCCGCGGAGGTCGCCAAGAGGCTCAAGCTCCCGCTCGACGTGGTCGTCGCAGCCAAGATCGGAGCGCCCGGCAACCCGGAGTACGCCATAGGCGCGGTCGATCCCGACGGCGCGGTCACCCAGAACGTCTACGCCGGCTACACCATGGACCAGCTCGAGCTTTTGGGACACACCGCCGCAGAGCGCGTTGCGGCGAGACTGCGGTTGTACGGGGATGATCGACCGGAGCTCGAGGTTGCGCACAGGACCGTGGTAGTGGTCGACGACGGTATTGCAACGGGGCTCACGGCTTACGCGGCCGTCGACTATCTGCGGCGACACGAGGCCTCCCGGATCGTGCTCGCTGTGCCCGTGATCGCACGCGACGCGGCGGTCTCTCTTGGCGCCCGCGTGGACGAGCTCGTCGCGCTTGTGGAGCCCGAGATGTTCTACGCGGTCGGCCAGTTCTATCGCCGCTTCGAGCAGGTGAATGATGATTCGGTCAGAGAGGCTCTGCGCCGCTCGTCGGCCTTTCGCACGTAGGCGGTGTGTTTCTGGAGGGTTACGAGCAATAATGGGTTACGCGCGGAGGTTTCGATGTGCGCCCGACGGGCGTGGGTCGATTAGGAGAGGAGCGGGTCTTCATGGCTATACCTGCAGCACACGGAGTCAGAGCGAGAGGCGTGAGGCTTCTCGTGGTCATCGCGATGCTGGCGGCGTTCGTGGCCGTTCCGCAGTCTGCGATGGCCGCATTCGTGACAGCCAATGAGGTGGAGCCCAACGGCACCCCCGCCGAGGCGAATCTCGTTGTGGCGGATGCTTCGATAGCGGAGGCGGCGATAAGCCCCGCTGGCGACGAGGACTACTTCAAGTACGACCTCGTGGCAGGAACCACCTATGTCATCGAGACGGGCCCAAGTACGACTGATCTCGGGACGAACTACGACATCGTGATGTGGCTCTACGATACCGATGGCACATCGCAGATCGCCTATGACGACGATGGCGGAGTGGCCAACTACTGCTACATCGAGTTCACGCCATCGGTCTCCGGGACCTACTACAGCATGGTGCGTGCTTACAGCCATGGCGTGACTACCGGGCTTTATGGCTTCCGCGTTCGTGAGATGGGCGCACCTGCAGGTGGGACCTCCACGATCGGTGGTGTCGTAACTGACATGGACGGTGCTCTTGAGGGCATCGAAGTCCAGGACTACGTTGTCGATCCGTGGTTCTACCAGCTGGACAGCGGCTATCTTACCGCGGGTCCCATGGCCATGACGGATGCCGATGGCATGTACGAGATGACCGTTGATGAAGGAAGCCACATCGTTTCGTTCATCGACCCGGCAGGTGAGTACTACGAGCAGTGGTTCGACGGTCAGCCCACTATGGACTTGGCCGACGCGATCGTGCTAGCAGGCGACGAGTCGAACACGATGGTCGACGCGCTGCTCGAGAAGATTCCGCCGATCGCAACCAAGGTCATGTCAACCGAGCGCGCGAGTGTCGACGCCGATGGGCTTGAGGGCGACCGCGGTAGCCGGACATCCGATATCAGCGCCGATGGGCGCTACGTTGTATTCTATTCGGGCGCTTCGTTCGTCCCTGAGGACGACGGCGTGAACCGCGACTGGTACCGCAAGGATTTGACCACTGGCGACATCGAACTCGTGAACGTTGCGACCGATGGCACCCAGGCCGATAGAGACTATGACGGTGATGGAATGGCAGCGATCAGCGCCGACGGTCGCTACGTGGCATTTGATTCCGACGCCACGAACCTTGTCGCTGACGACACGAACGACACCCGCGACATCTTCGTGCGCGACATGGTCGATGGCGTGACCGTACGAGTGTCGGTCGATTCTGATGGCGACGAGTC
>JAHIQC010000257.1 GCA_018902765.1 Actinomycetota bacterium
ATCTTTATTGCGTCATCCGTTCGCCGCATGTCAACAAGGATAGCCGCGAGCACTTTGAGATGAAGACGCACAAGCGTCTCATCGATATCCTCGAGCCCAACCCGAAGGTGGTCGATTCGCTCATGCGCCTCGACCTGCCGGCTGGCGTTGACATCGAGATCAAGCTTTAAGAAGTCAGTTTGATGTCCACGGACCTTTCGGGTCCAACGACGACAAGACGTACGCGGTCCGCTGGGGTCGTGTCGCGCATGGGGCGCGGCCAGTATGTCCCAAGACCGCACGAGGAAGTGGAGTGGAAGTATGGTAACGACGTTGCTCGGGCGCAAGCTCGGTATGACGCAGGTGTGGAGCGAGGACGATAGACTGCTCCCCGTGACCGTCATCCAGGCGGGTCCTTGTGTCATCAGTCAGATCAAGACGGACAAGACGGACGGCTATTCGGCTGTTCAGATCGCGTTCGGCGAGATCAAGGAATCCAAGGTCAACAAGCCGATGAAGGGCCACTTTGACAAGGCCGGAATCGAGCCCAAGAGGTACCTTATGGAGGTACGGATCGACGCGACCGAGAAGGTCAAGCTCGGTTCCGTGCTCGACGTCGGGATGTTCGCGCCCGGCGACGCCGTTCACGTCACCGGCGTGAGCAAGGGTAAGGGTTTTGCCGGCGTTATGAAGCGTCACAACTTCAGTGGTGGTCCCGGCGGTCACGGTTCGCACTTCCACCGTGCTCCCGGATCAATTGGTATGTGTGCGACGCCCGCGCGTGTTCTGCGTGGTACCCGTATGCCCGGCCACATGGGAAGCGAGACCGTTACGGTGCGCAACCTTCAGGTCGTAAGAATCGACTCCGAGCAGAATCTGCTCATCGTCAAGGGTGCTGTGCCCGGTGGCAAGGGCGCGCTGCTGACCATCCGCACCGCATAGCGGACAAGCGGCGCAACCGACACCGAATAGCCTTAAGAGGAGTAGAGAAGATGGCAACGATAGAAATCAAGGACATCGCCGGAAAGAAGGTTGGCACCGCTGACCTGGCCGACGGCGTCTTCAGCATCGAGCCGCATACATTTGCGGTTCATCAGGTCGTTCGCAGCCAGATGGCTGCGCGTCGAGCCGGGACCCACAGCACCAAGACTCGTGGCCTAGTATCCGGCGGTGGCAGGAAGCCCTGGCGTCAGAAGGGCACCGGTCGGGCTCGTCAGGGTTCGATCCGCTCAGCACAGTGGAAGGGCGGCGGAGTGGTCTTCGGTCCGCATCCCCGTAGCTACGCGTTCAAGGTTCCGAACAAGGTCGTCAAGCTGGCAATGCGCAGTGCGCTTTCTGCCAAGACCATTGAAGGCGTTCTGTATTGCGTCAACGAGATGGTGTTCGAGAAGCCGTCGACCAAGCAGGCCGTCGCGATCCTTGCGAATCTCGGCATCACAGGTCGCGTGACCGTGGTCGTCGGCAACGACGACATCAACACGCTGCTTTCGTTCCGCAACATCCCCAAGGTATGTGCGATAACGGCCTCTGAGGCCAATACGTACGACTTGGTCAACAACAACGCACTTCTCTTTACCCAGCCGGCCCTTACTTGGCTTGAGGGGGTGCTCGCATAATGATGGACGCCCGCTCAGTAGTCATTCGTCCGATCGTCTCTGAGAAGTCTTTCGAGATGATCGAGCAGAACCGCTACACGTTCCAAGTTGACAAGCGTTCGTCGAAGCCGCAGATCGCGTTGGCGATTGCGGAGATCTTTGACGTGACCGTGCTTGCGGTGAATACGATGAATGTGCCCGGGAAGCCGCGCCGTTTGCGCTCCTCCAAGGGACATACATCTGCGTGGAAGAAGGCCATCGTCACCCTCAAGGCTGGCGATTCGATAGAGTTTTTCGAAGGTCACTAAGAAATCTGTTGTATGGTACTGAACTGGTGTCGGCGGGCGACAAATGGAGCCGCCCGGCACCGTGGTAGTCCGGAGTCGGAGCCGCGTACGTCCCAAGCGGATACGGCCATCGGACGGAAGGAGCAAGAATGGGACTCAAGAAGTACAAGCCTACAAGCCCGGGCCGACGTTTCCAGTCGGTTTCGGACTTCGCCGAAATCACGTGCACCACGCCCGAGAAGTCGCTTCTCGAGCCGTTGCACAAGACCGGTGGGCGTAACAACAACGGGCGAATCACCACTCGCCACAAGGGTGGCGGACACAAGCGCCGTTACCGTCTTATCGATTTCAAGCGCAACAAGGATGGGATTCCCGCCAAGGTTGCGACGATTGAATACGACCCGAACCGGTCAGCCCGCATCGCGTTGCTTCACTACGCGGACGGCGAGAAGCGCTACATCCTGGCGCCCAAGGGTCTCAAGGTCGGTCAGCAGATCATGAGCGGCTCGACGGCGGATATCGTTGCCGGCAACTCGCTGCAGATCAAGGACATTCCGACTGGTACCGTGGTACACGCCGTGGAGCTCCAGCCCGGAAAGGGCGCGGCCATGGCCCGCTCTGCGGGTACTTCGATCCAGCTCATGGGCAAGGAAGGCGATTACGCCATCCTGCGTATGCCCTCCTCGGAGATGCGCCGCGTGTTGGTGACCTGTCGCGCGACCATCGGCGAGGTCGGCAACTCCGACCACGGCAACATCACGATCGGCAAGGCCGGCCGTAACCGCTGGTTGGGCATTCGTCCGACTGTTCGTGGTACCGCCATGAACCCGGTCGATCACCCGCACGGTGGTGGCGAGGGCAAGAACAAGTCCGCAGGGCGTCATCCGGTCACCCCGTGGGGCGTTCCCACCAAGGGTCACCGTACGCGTAGCA
>JAHIQC010000258.1 GCA_018902765.1 Actinomycetota bacterium
CCCCTTTGACGGCAAGCGGCCGCGAGCGTCAGATCGGCTATGTGCGGGGCCCGTTTCGCAGCGTCGTGACCATGCGATCGACTATTTCGTCCAGGATTTCAACGCTTGTCGCGAAATTCACCCGCGCGAAGCCCGCACCGGCCACACCGAAATCCGGACCCGGGGACAGACCCACCCTGCCGCTCTCAAGTAGGTACTTCGCTGGGTCTGCTGCGACGGAGGTATCTCGGAAGTCGAGCCACGCCAAATACGTGGCCTCAGGCGTAGCAACATGGACCTCGGGCAGCTCTGCTGCCATGCGCGCCATGAGGTGGTCGCGATTGGCCCGAAGCGTCTGTGTCGTCGTCGCAAGCCAATCCTCGCCGTGCTCCCACGCCGCGTGAGTCGCGTGCGCGCCCAGCGCGTTGATCCCGCCCAACAGGTGCGGCGGCAGCTCGGCCACGCCCTTTGCGACCTTGGGACTTCCGAGATGCGCGACCGCACAGCTGAGCCCTCCCAGGTTGAAGCTCTTGCTCGCGGCGGTCACGATGACCGACCGCGACCACGCCTCAGGGCCAAGTGACGCGAACGGGATATGCTCGGCACCCAGATACACGAAGTCCTGCCATATCTCATCGCTTATCACGAGCAGGTCGAACTCCTCGGCGATCTGAGCTACTGCCGCGAGTTCAGACGCGTCGAAGGCACGTCCGCTCGGATTGTGCGGGTTGCACAGCACCATCGCGCGAGTGCCGGGTGTGATCGCAGCGCGCAGCGCGTCGATGTCGATCCGCCACTCGGTCTGGTCGAGTTTGTACTCCACAAGCTCGCGTCCGGCCTTCTCAACTATGCCGAAGAACGGCGCGTAGACCGGAGTGAACAACACAACACCGTCGCCCGGAGAGGTGGCGATCGACAGCGCAACGGCGATGGGCTGAAGAGTGGTGGAGAATACCCGCGTTCGCTCGGGGTCCGGCCGCCAGCCGAAGCGCCGCTCGGACCAATCCGCCCAAAGCTTGGGGATGCTGTCGTCAAAGGACGTGAGGTTGTAGCCGAAGTCGCTCGAATCGACCATCTGGCGCAGAGCGTCGACGATCGCAGGCGCGGTCGCGAAGTCCATGTCCGCGACCCAGGCTGGAATGACATCATCATCCCAGCGCTTCCATTTGATTCCGGAAAGCGCCCGCAAGCGCTCGATGTCTCGTGAGCTATTCATAAGGTGATTCTATCTCCAACGTCCCCAACGATGCCGACCGCGCCCAGATCAAGCGCGCTAGCGCGAACCCGCCCGCAACACGAGCGCCGCCCCGGCGAGGATGCCAACAGCAGCGATTGCCGTGGTTGCAGCCGGTCTTTCACCGAGTACGATGGCGGCCAAAGCTATACCGAACAACGGCTGAGTGAACTGGATGGATGCGATACGGCTGATGCCGCCGTGAGCAAGCGCCCAATACCACGCCACGTACCCGAAAACCGAGGTCAGAATGGCGAGCACCAGGATTGAGCCCCATGCTCCAGGACCCCCGTGAGGCACACCGGTGCGGACAAGCGACCATCCCAGAAGCGGCAGGAGTGCCACCGAAGACAACGCCACGCCCCAAAGCGTGGTCGGGAGACTCGCATAGCCACCCTGTGTGAGACGCGCGCCCGCCACATACCCCAACGCACACACCGCCGAAGACAGAAGGATGATCATGTCCCCGCGCAAATTCGAGCCGGTTGCGGTGCCTGCATGCCGCCACACGATCACAACGGCCTCACCGGCGAGCGCAACCACGCAGCCGACGATCCAGGTCTTGGAGACCCGGCGCCGTTCGATCAAGGTGCCGAAGAGACTCGTGAACACCGGCAGGGTCGCTAGGATCAATGCGCCATGCAGCGCCGAGGTCATCGCCTGCCCGACTGTGAACATGAGCGGGAAAGCGACGAATGCCGCGAAGCCCGAGAACGCGAGAAGCTTGCGCGAGCGCGCATCCGCAGGCAGAGGCAGGCGCATGACAAGCGCAAGCGGCAATGCCACGCATCCGGCAATGACCGTGCGCAAGATGCCAACCAGCAACGGGTCGATTTGCGCGGCGGCGATTTTGGAAAAGATCGGGGTTCCGCCCCACACGACCATGACGGCCAAGGCGACCAGAACCGGTGCCAAGCCAGGCTGTGTTGATCTGTGGCTTGACGCAACCGACGTGCTTGGCGACATGCGCTCCCTTTGCTAGCTCAGTCCGCGCTTCTTGGTATGCGCTCTACCACCAATAATCAAACGATTATGGCGCATCTGCTGGCGTAGCGCCGCTCGCTCGGCCAACCGCGCCTTCTCCTGCTGGAGTTCTCCCGAGCGGTCGAAACCGCCCGCTGCGTGGAACCCCGAATCACCGTTGAACGGCCAGCGACTCTGCTGAGGCATCAAGAACACCTCCTGCCGGGAATCGAACTTACCCGTTGAGCATACCCACTTCACCCTAGGGTCATCCGAGCATACCTAGAGCACCATGACACGTCCGGGCACTACTGATACTGTTGCGAGCATGTCAGACAACAGATTCGTATACCTCAACGGTGCGTTCCTGCCAGCCGACCAGGCTGCCATATCCCCCTACGATGTTGGCCTGTTGCGGGGCTATGCGGTGTTCGACTTGCTGCAAACGATCGGCGGGGTGCCGTTCCAGTTCAAGGAGCACATCGATCGCTTTCGAGCCTCTGCCCAGATGCTCGGCCTCACGGTCCCGGCGACTGATGATGAGATCGCGGAACTGACGATCGAACTTCTGCGACTGAATGGCCATCCCGAGGCAACCGTGCGCTACGTTCTCACGGGCGGCGCCTCTCCGGACGGCATGCACTTTGACCCGTCGACTCCGACGTTTCTCGTCATCACCCACGAGATGTTCGGCATACCGGCTGAGTTCTACGAATCCGGCGGCA
>JAHIQC010000259.1 GCA_018902765.1 Actinomycetota bacterium
AATACAAGGCATAGAGTTCTATGAGGGTGGGTTGATCGCATACTCAACCGGCGACTTCTTGTTCGACCACTACTCGCGCAAGACCGGCGAGGCGTTCATCCTTCAGGCCAACCTTGGCCCCGACGGCGTGACCGACGTCGCCGCAACACCGGTGTACCTGGACTCAAGCGGAGCCCCCGCCGTGGTCACGGGAAATGAAGCGACCGTGATTCTGGACCGACTGAAAACGATCTCAACCCCTCATGGCACGAGCGTAACCATCGCCTCTGACATCGCGAGGTTGATGCCGTGAGTCTCCTCACACCTCCCCCGCGCGGCAAGCGCATGATCTCGTCGGGGACCCGCACTCGCAGCAGCATCGATCGCTTAGCTCCCGCGCGTGACACCGGCATCAAGCTGCGGGGCACCGACGAACGGGCCCGCAGGCGGCGTGCAGCCAAGAAGCGTGCTCGAATCGAGGTGGCCGTGGTCGTCGGCGCCGCCCTCATCGCGCTTCTCGGCGGTTGGCGCGCGACCGTGCCCACCGAGCGCATTATGCCTGGCCAGACCGTGGCCGGCGCTCAGCCCACCGCCGAACAGGTCGCGGTCAAGCGCGAGGATCTCTCGGATCCGACTCCGTTCTTTGGCAGCTATCGGAGTTTGCATCTGTACCTGCCGATACAGGTCGCCTCACTCACGGAATTGGCGTTCCACCAGGCCTCAGGCAACATCGCGATCCCGATTGAGTCCCTACTGCCTGATGCCGACATGGACGTGGTGACCAAGAACCATGGTTCGGGGCGCGCAGAATCCACTGCGACCGCGGGGCCGACCGTGCTCACCGGGAGTGTCCTTAGAATGTGGCGCTCGAATCGCAGCGGGGCGCCGGATACCGCAGCCGACATCGGAGCGTTGCCAGGCACGAGAGTCTTCGCTCCGGTGACCGGAACAGTCGTTCAGGTGCGAGCATACAAACTATATGAGAAGTACGACGACTATGAGATCCACATCCAGCCCAACGGCTGGCCCGAGGTCGACGTCGTGATCATCCATGTGGACGCGCCCACCGTGAAGGCGGGTGACCACGTCATCGGAGGAATCAGCAGCATCGCTGTGGTGCGCAAGCTTTCCGACCGAGTGACCCCGCAGATCTCCGCCTACACCAAAGATGCGGGCGACCATGTGCACCTGCAGCTCAACCGCATCGCGGTCCCAGGCAAGCTCAACACGATCGACGGTTCTTAGAACCTACTTCTCAGAATCGACCCTGCCGATGAACCCGCGGAATCTGCGATCGAACTCGTAGCGCACGAGCCTGACCTTGCGCCCGCAGCCTCGGCACTCGAGCACGATGTCCATGCCGACGCGGCCGACCTCCCACTCATTCGCGCCGCACGGGTGCCCCTTCTTGAGTCGCACGATGTCGCCTACGTGCACCGGCGTGATGGGGACAGCCACGGTCTCTCCTCGAAATAGAGCATTGCGCATCTGCACTGCTAAGGTATAAGGGAGTATATCCCGTACGAGGAGGACCACGATGCAGACACCAGCAATCCTTTCAGTGCTTGGCGAGGACCGCGTCGGCATCGTCGCCGCCGTCTCAAAGGCGCTGGCACAAGCCCACGCCAACATCGAAGACATCCGTCAGACCATCATCGGCGGTATCTTCTCGATGACGATGCTCGTGACCATCGATGAAGAGGCGAGCACCTTCGACTCGATCCAAACCAGCCTGACGGCAATCGCCGAGGAGCTGGGCGTACAGATCACTTTGCAGCGCGAAGACGTCTTCCGCTACATGCACCGCATCTAGCCCTCGCAAGGAATTCCGACCGACTCATCGCCGACGCATCCCGCGTCAGCCGGACCTATGGAGCCATGCATGCACATCTCGCCGGAGGAGATCGTCGAAACACTTCTGATGGTCACCCAGCAGAATCTCGACATCCGCACCGTGACCCTCGGCCTGTCCCTGGATGCGTGCGCGGGCAACGACGTGAAGCGAGTCGCCGAACGCATCTACGACACCGTGTGCTCGCGCGCGGAGCATCTCGTTTCGGTGACGCAGGCGATCGAGCGCGAGTACGGCATCCCGATCATCAATCGACGTGTCGCGGTAACTCCGATAGCCCAGCTGGCAGCGGTCTGCGACACCGACGACATCATCCCGCTCGCGCTCGCACTCGATCATGCTGCCGAGCAGATCGGGATCGATTTCATCGGCGGGTATTCGGCTCTGGTGCACAAAGGCACCGGCCTGGGGGACCGCCGGTTGATCGACTCGATACCTGAAGCACTGAACGTCACTCAGCGGGTCTGCAGCAGCGTGAACGTGGCCTCTACACGCGCCGGAATCAACATGGACGCGGTGCTGCGCATGGCTCATGTCGTGCGCGAGACCGCCGAGCTCACGGCTGATCGCGACTCGTTTGGCTGCGGCAAGCTCGTGGTGTTTTGCAACATGGTCGAGGACAACCCCTTCATGGCTGGTGCCGTCCATGGTTCCGGCGAGGCCGACGCGGTCATCAACGTTGGCATCAGTGGCCCAGGCGTTGTGCGCGCGGTGGTCGCCGGTCTTCCAAAGGACGCCGATCTGACCGAGGTCGCGGAAGCCATCAAAGCGACCGCCTTCAAGATTACCCGAGCAGGTGAGCTCGTTGCCCGTGAGGCCGCCCGCCGACTCGGCGTGGATATGGGGATAGTCGATCTGTCCTTGGCGCCGACTCCCGCCGAAGGTGACAGCGTCGCGGCCATCATCGAGGCAATGGGTGTCAAGCGCTGCGGCGGCCCCGGCACGACGACCGCCCTGGCGCTGCTCAACGACGCGGTCAAGAAGGGCGGCGCGATGGGCACGTCGAGCACCGGCGGCCTATCTGGAGCGTTCATCCCCGTCTCCGAGGACGCCGGCATGATCCGTGCGGTGCGCGACGGGGCACTCACGCTCGAGAAGCTCGAGGCTATGACTGCGGTGTGCTCGGTCGGTCTGGACATGATCGCCATCCCGGGCGACACCCCCGCCGAGACGATCGCCGCGATCATCTCCGATGCATGCGCTATCGGCGTGATCAACTCAAAGACGACTGCGGCCAGACTCATCCCGGCCATCGGCAAGACCGTGGGCGACACGCTGGAATACGGCGGGCTGTGGGGCTCGGCTCCGGTCATGGCCGTGAACCAGTGGGCCGGCACCGGCCTTGTACGACGCGGAGGACGCGTTCCGGCACCTTTGAGCTCGCTCAGGAACTAGCGCGCCGCGACGCGGAGGCACATGTTTCGTGCACATTTCCGCACAAATGACCGTTCGTCGTCGTCACGCTTGCCGTTCAGTAACACCGTTCATCCTTCTGTCACTCGTGTGTTGTGCGCTGCATCACCATTGCCGAAACCCCTTGTAGGAGTCAGAAACCACAATTTCGGATTCATACAATGGGCCGAAACGAAACACAGGAGGATATGCAATGAAG
>JAHIQC010000260.1 GCA_018902765.1 Actinomycetota bacterium
GAGGCCGCCAACATGGCCGGCTCCTTCAAGGACCGTCGCGCGAGCGTGAGCATCCACGTCGCACGCGAGAAGGGTTACGAAGGCGTCATCGCCGCCACCTCGGGTAATTACGGCGCCGCCGTGTCGAGCCAGGCCGCACGCGCGAGCCTGAACTGCATCATCGTGCAAGAAGCGTTCGACTCCCGCCACGTGGGACAACCCGAGATCGTCGAGAAGTCGCGCATCTGCGAGGCTCTGGGCGCCGAAGTCGTGAAACTCACCGTGGGCCCGGAGCTCTTCGTTCACATGCTCGAGCTGCTCGATCAGACCGGCTACTTCGCAGCGTCGCTCTATTCGTCGTTCGGTATCTCGGGGATCGAGACCCTCGGTCTAGAAATCGCCGAGGAGATGACTGCTGTTACCGGCGCCCCACCCGACTACTGTGTCATCACGCATGCGGGCGGCGGCAACACGACCGGGACGGCGCGCGGCCTTAAGCGCGCGGGCGCCACGGGCACTCAGATCGTCTCGGCGAGCGTGGACCTCTCGGGTCTGCATATGGCCAGCGACACCGATTTCAACCGCAAGAGCTTCACAACGGGCCACACGGGCTTCGGCGTGCCATTCGCCACCTGGCCCGATCGTGCCGATGTGCCGCGTAACGCGGCTCGTCCGCTTCGCTACATGGACCGCTACCTCACCGTGAGCCAAGGCGAGGTCTTCTACGTCACCGAGGCGATGTCCAAGCTCGAGGGACTCGAGCGCGGGCCGTCGGGTAACACCGCCATGGCGGCGGCCATCTCGCTTGCGCGCGAGGTGCCGCGCGACGCGACCATCGTCGTGCAGGAGACCGAGTACACCGGTGCCGGCAAGCACCACTGGGCACAGCTCAACTTCGCCCGCGAGCAAGGCGTAGAGGTGCGTGCCGGAGATCCGACCGAGAACGTGCCCGGCAAACTCATCGTCATCCCTGAGCGCTTCGAGCAGATCCGCGCAAAGGATTTCGATCTGGCCAAGATGCGCAGCAGCTACATCCGTAACGCGATGCGTGTCGCCGGCGACGAGTACACCCCGACCGCCGAGGACATCGAGTTCCTAGCCCAAGACACCAACAGCGACCCCGCAACGGTCGAGCAGACACTTGCCGCACTGAGGGCGCAGAAGTGATGAGCGAGGAACTACAGAAGCCGAATGTCGACCTGTGCGTCGATGTTGGCGAACGCGCGGCGATCGGCCGTGAGAAGCGGGCAATCAAGCTCAGAAGCGAGCTGGAGAAAGAGCGCATCGTAGACCGAGATGTTGTGGCGATAGGCCAGCGCAGTGGCGACGTGAACGCGTTGTACGGTCGTCGCGAACAGTTCGACGCCGAGCGACGCGAGTTGTTCAACCAGCACGAGGGCCTGCTTCGGATCGATGCGTCGGGAGTAGCGAAGGGCATTGGCGAGTTCGATGCTCAAAGTGGACGGCGCGGCGAGCATGCAGGTTCCGGTCCGGGACGCGTCGAGCAGCGCCTGAGCGTGCACGACCGAGTCCTCATCGCTCGACACGAGCCACGTGAATGCCACAGAAGTGTCAACGACCAGCTTGGCGCTCACCACGTGGACTCCCCGGATGCTCCGCGTGTCCGGTCTGTGCGCAATCGGTCCATCATTTCTTGGATGTCTTCGGGCGCCAGGCCCGCACCTATGCGCTTGAAGGTCGCCTCGGCGCGTTCGGCGTCCTTGCGTCGGCGCTCCTCGGCAGAGAGGTTCTTCACGTCCGCGACATACCGGGCGCTCGCTTCGGCGATCAACCCCGAGCGCGTCATGCCGAGATCCTCGGCCACGCCATCGATTTCGCTCACCAGATCCTCGGGAAGCGACACATTCACCTTGTACGCAGCCATTAAGAACACCACCCGCTCATCAGATACACGGTGTAGATACACCAAGAGTGTATCCCTCCGCTCTGACATGCTCAACCGACAGGAGGCATAGCTCATGGTCCGTGAGGACACATTCGACCATGCGCATCAGTATCTCTCGGGATTGACCGACGAGGAGCTGCAGATGCGCTTTTGGCACCTTACCGAGGAGATCGTGGAGCCGCTGGTCGAGCTCGCACGCACGCACACCTCGCCCTCGATCGAGCGCAGCGTGCTCATGCGTATGGGCATCGACACGCCCACGTGCGTGGCCGTGGTCGCTGAATGCGAGACTCGCGGGTTGCTCGGGCATGGCGCCGGGCACGTGGTCCTCGTGTGCATGCAGGCTTGGGATGTCGACGCGCCTACCGCCGCGCGCAAGCTGGCGGCCGGGAACGGCTGGGAGACTGTTGACGCGAAATGGGGGAGCACACGATGAGCGATACGCTGCCGCCCCTGAAACCGAACGAGAAGCTCGACATCGCCGCGCTGCTCGACGGCATCGAGAACTACCGTCCGCGCAGACTCGGCTGGCACTGGCGCGAGAAGATCGTGAACCAGAAGCTCTACGAGTTTTGCTACCGGGAGACCTCCAAGGGCCTTGCCAACAGCATCCCGCTGCCAGCGGCGCACTACTTCGACGACATCGACCCGCAGCCGGACTGCGTCGTTACCACCGAGATCGCCTCGGGTCGCTTCGAGGACGACATCCGTCGCATGCGCATGGCGGCCTGGCACGGCGCCGACCACATGATGGTCATCCGCACGGCGGGCCAAAGCCACATCGACGGGCTGCTCGAGGGCACACCCGAGGGCGTTGGGGGCGTCGCCGTCACCCGCAAGCAGGTGCGGGCCACGCGCCGCGCACTGGACCTCATCGAGGATGAGGTGGGTCGCCCCATCAACTTCCACAGCTACGTCAGTGGCGTTGCCGGCCCCGAGATCGCCGTCATGTTCGCCGAGGAAGGCGTCAACGGCGCTCACCAGGACCCGCAGTACAACGTGCTGTACCGCAACATCAACATGCATCGCAGCTTCGTGGACGCGGCCGTGGCCAAGCGCATCATGCGCTCGGTCCGCATGCTGCAGATCGATGGCGCGCACAACGCGAACGCAACAGCGGTCAAAGCCTGGAAGGTCATGCCCGAGCTGCTCGTTCAGCACGCCATCAACTGCGCGTTCTCGGTGGCGGTCGGCATGCCCAAGGAGGACATCGCGCTCTCGACGGTCCCGCCCGACGCCGCTCCCGCGCCTTGTATGCGCATGGACCTGCCCTACGCGGTGGCGCTGCGAGATCTCTTCGGCGAGTACAAGATGCGGGCTCAGCAAAACACGCGCTACATGGAATCCGACGCGCGCGACGCGACCGTGAGCCACGTCATGAACCTCATGATCTCGCGGCTCACGAGCGCCGACATCCAGTCGACCATCACGCCCGATGAGGGTCGCAACGTGCCGTGGCACTACAACAACATCCACGCGATCAACACCGCCAAGCAGTCGCTTTTGGGCATGGACGGCATTCGCGACATGGTCAAGCTCGACCGCGAGAACCCGGAGCTTCGCAACAAGGTGCGCGAGCTCAAGGAGCGCGCGGTTCTGTTCCTCGAGGCGATGCTCGCCGATGGCGGGTACTTCGCCGGCGTTGAGGAGGCCTACTTCGTGGACTCGGGCGAGTACCCCGAGACCAACGACGACGGCATCCGCCGCACCGCTGATGGCGGCCTTGCCGTGAACACCATCGTTGAGCGTGCCGACGACTACATGGCGCCCGTCTGCCACCACTTCGGCGTGAACAACCTGCCGAGGAGCGTCGAGAAGCCGTGCCATGCGATAGGCGGCTGCACGTTGTGTGATCGCGACAAGGTGCCGTTCATCGACGAGCTCGACCCCGAGGACAATGTGAACGTCCGCATGGCTCGAACCGCGAATCTGCGCGAAGGCGGGCTCATCAAGCCCGAGGTCGAGTGGGCCGGTGACGGGATCGTGGCCGTCACGATGTTTCTGCCGGTGTCCGAGCGTATCGCCGAGGCGGCAGCGCTCGAGATCGGCCGCTCCATGAACCTCACGGACGTCGAGGTCATTCACAAGCAGGTCATGCATCCCGCGGAAGGCACGCTGGTCGAGATCAAGGGCTGCCTCGATGTCGCCGTCGATCCGGCCACGCTCGTAATCACCGAGCCGGTCCTGCCGCTGTCCGACGAGGAGATCCGCGAGTTCGTCGCGACCAAGAACCTGCGCTGCATCGCGGCGACCGTGGGCATGGACGAGCACTCCGTGGGCATGCTCGAGATCGTCGACATCAAGCACGGCGGCCTTGAAAAGTGGGGCTTCACGTGCACATATTTGGGTACGTCGGTGTCGGTGGAGAAGGTGCTCGATGCGGCCATCGAACACGCCGCTCAGGTGGTGCTCATCTCCACGATCATCACGCACGGCGACATGCACCGCACCAACATGGAGAAGCTCGCAGACCTGGCCGTCGAGAAGGGCGTTCGCGACAAGCTGCTTCTCATCGCCGGCGGCACTCAGGTGACCGACGAGCAGGCCAAAGGCTGGGGCATGGACGCCGGCTTCGGCCGCCGCACCAAAGGTATCGATGTAGCTAGTTTCGTGGTCAAGACCATGCTTGCGAGAAAGATGTGACCGCAATGAACCACAGAAAGACAATTGTCGTCGCGCTCGGCGGAAACGCCCTGCTCAGACGCTCGGAGCCCATGACCGCCGCGGCCCAGCGCGCCAACGTGCGCATCGCCTGCAAAGCCCTAGCTCCACTTGCCGAGGAGTACAACCTCGTCATCGCACACGGCAACGGACCACAGGTCGGTCTCCTCGCGCTCCAGGCAGCGGCATATATGGACGTGGAGCCCTATCCGCTTGATGTCCTCGGCGCACAGACGCAAGGCATGATCGCTTACATGGTCGAGCAGGAGCTGGGTAACGTGTTGCCGCTCGAACACCCCATCGCGACGGTGCTCACCATGGTCGAAGTCGACCCGAACGATCCGGCCTTCGATGACCCCACGAAGTTCGTCGGCCCCTGCTATGACGAAGCAAGCGCTCAGGAGCTCATCGATGCCAAGGGCTGGGTGTTCAAGAGGGACGGAGAAGCGTGGCGCAGGGTTGTGGCCTCGCCCGAGCCCAAGCAGGTCTTTGAGATAGCCCCCATACGCTGGCTTATGGAGAAGGGCACTGTCGTCATATGCGCCGGCGGCGGCGGTATCCCCACGGTCTACACGCCCGACGGCACCCGAACGCTCGTTGGCATCGAGGCGGTCATCGACAAGGATTTCGCTGCCGAGCTGCTCGCCGAGAAGCTCGATGCCGACATCTTCATCATGGCCACCGATGCCGAGGGCGTGTTCACGGACTGGGGTACCCCTGAGCAGAAGCTTCTCGGCTGTGTTACGCCGCGGGAACTGGCGCTTCACGAGTTTCCCGCAGGCTCGATGGGACCCAAGGTCAAGGCCGCAGTTCGCTTCGTGAACGCAACAGGCAAGCGGGCCGCTATCGGCCGACTCGAGGACATTACTGCCATCGCCCGAGGCGAGGTCGGCACCAACATCGTGCCACAGTGTGCCGATGAGTGACACGCGCCCCACGCTGGTGATCGACGCGCTTGTGGCCGAGATAGGCTCGACCACGACGGTCGTCTCGGCGTTCGGCGGGCTGGCTTCGTATCCGGCCACCACGCCACAGCTGTTGGGCCAGGGCTTCGCGCCCACAAGCGTGGCTGCGGGCGATGTCGGGGTCGGAGTTGCGGCCGCGCGCGCTTCGCTTGAGGCCACCCTGGGGCCGCTCGAGCCATCGGTGACGATCGCCACTTCCTCGGCGGCGGGCGGTCTGCGCATGACCGTGCACGGCCTCACGCAGAAGATGACCGCCATGGCGGCGCGCGAGGCGGCGCTCGGTGCGGGCGGCGTGGTCGAGTACGTGACATCAGGGCGGCTGCGAGACGCTGATCTGGCACGCGTCGACCAGATCGCACCGGGACTCATCCTGCTCGCCGGCGGCGTGGAGGGTGGCGACACTGAGACGGTTCTGTATAACGCCGAGCGGCTCGCCACCATGAGCTCTCGGCCGATCATCGTGTATGCGGGCAACTCGCTCGTGGCTCCCGAGGCGCGCACGTTGCTCGAGAGGGCTGGCTTTCGCGTCCGCGTGACGAGCAACGTCTACCCCGGTATCGATGAACTGGACATCGTACCCGCGCGCGCGGTGATCCACGATGCCTTCGAGGAGCACATCACCCACGCGCCGGGCATGGAACGCATCGGCGAGTTCGTGAATGGCCACATTCTGCCGACGCCGGGCGCC
>JAHIQC010000261.1 GCA_018902765.1 Actinomycetota bacterium
GTCGTTCGAGGAGGCAGGCGTCTGACCGGTGAGGTCATGGTCGAAGGCGCCAAGAACTCCGCACTCAAACTCATGGCCGCCGCGCTCATGGCGCCCGGCGTCTCACATATCACCAACGTGCCCGATATCAGCGACGTGGACACGATGGCCGACGTGCTGCGCGGACTTGGCGCAGTCGTTGAGCGCTCGGATCACAGCCTGACCGTGGACGCCACCGAACTCACCTCGTTCGAGGCTCCCTACGAGATGGTCGCGCAGATGCGCGCCTCGATCGCGGTTCTCGGCCCGCTCATCGCGCGGCTCGGACAGGCTCGCGTAGCGATGCCCGGCGGGTGCGCCATCGGCTCGCGCAAGATCGACATGCACATCCGCGGCCTCGAGGTCTTAGGCGTGCATGTCGAACTCGGACACGGCTACATCCATGCGACCTCGCCAGAGGGCCTACACGGCGCTCACGTGACGCTCGATTTCCCGAGCGTGGGCGCGACCGAGAACCTGCTCATGGCTGCGGTCCTCGCCAAAGGGCAGACCGTCATCGCCAACGCCGCGCGCGAGCCTGAGATCGTCGACCTAGCCGAGTTCCTCATCGGCATGGGGGCGAACATCGAGGGAGCGGGCGGTTCGGTCATCACCGTCGAAGGCGTCGAGGCGCTGCACCCGGTGGACCACAGGGTCGTTGGCGATCGTGTCGAGGCTGGAACCTTCCTGGTCGCCGGAGCACTTGGCGGCGGCCCCGTGCGCGTGCGCGGCTTTGACTCGGCGCATCTGGAGCTCGTGATCGATAAGCTCACCCAGGCAGGCTGCGGTATCGAGATCCACGACGATGGCGCGACGATTCGGCTTGAGGGTCGCGCAACCGCTGTCGACGTTCAGACGCTTCCGTTCCCTGGTTTCCCCACCGACATGCAGGCGCAGTTCATGGCGCTCATGGCTGTGGCGGAAGGCTCCTGCGTCATCACCGAGAACGTGTTCGAGAACCGATTCATGTTCGCCGATGAGCTGCTTCGCATGGCCGCCGATGTCCGCATCGAGGGTCACCATGCGCTGGTTCGCGGTGTCGCGCAGCTCTCCGGCGCACCGGTGCGCTCTCCGGACCTGCGTGGCGGGGCCGCGCTCGTTCTTGCGGGACTGGTTGCCGATGGCGAGACCGTCGTCACCGACATCTACCACATCGAGCGCGGATACGAGCGCTTCGCAGAAAAGCTCGCGTCGCTGGGCGCCAAGATCGAGATACGTGGCGAGCCCGAGGCGCATGGCGCCGACGGCTGCTGATACGAGACCTACGTCGCACGAGGGGAGTCACCCATGCTGGACAAGGATGGAATCAAGGCCATAATCCCGCATCGCGAGCCGTTCTTGCTCGTGGATCGGATCGAAGAGATGGTGCCCGGCGAGCGTGCCGTGGGTTATCTCGATGTCACCGCCGAGGCCTTCTGGGTCCCGGGGCACTTCCCGGATTACGCTGTGATGCCCGGCGTGCTCATAGTCGAGGCTCTCGCTCAGGTCGGCTCGGTCGCGCTGCTTGCTCTGCCCGAGAACGCCGGCAAGATCGGCTTTTTCGCTGGGATCGACAAGGTACGTTTCAAGCGTCAAGTACGGCCTGGAGACACCCTCAAAATGGAGTGCATCATCACCAAGAGACGGGGCCCCATCGGCTTCGGTGAAGCAAGTGCGTACGTGGGAGATGAACTCGCCTGCTCTGGTGAGCTCATGTTTGCGATAAAATAGGCGAGTTTAGGGACTCATCATCGCCACACGGGGCGACCGCCGCGCTAGGGCGTGGTCTTTTGCGCCTGTGAGCAGGGGAAATGGAGCGATACGACATATGTCACTCGAACAGCGCCTGAACGACGGTTCTGCGGTACTCGGGGTGGTCGGCCTGGGATACGTGGGTCTGCCGCTCGCCGTGGAGATGGCCAAGTCCGGTCACAAGGTTGTCGGCCTCGAGGTCTCAGAGGGCAAGGTCGCCGAGATCATGGCCGGCCGCAGCTACATACCGGACGTACCTTCCGAGGAACTCGCGCCGCTCGTGAGCGCGGGACTCATCGTTGCGACCACGGATTTCGCCATGGCCGCCCAAGCCGACGCGATCGCCATCTGCGTGCCGACCCCGCTCGACGAGATGAAGGCCCCCGACACCTCCTATATGGAGAGCGCGGCTACTTCCATCGCCCCGCACTTGCATCCGCAGATGCTCGTGACGCTGGAGTCCACGACCTACCCCGGTACCACCGAGGAGGTCATCCAGCCCATCCTTGAGGCGCACGGGCGCAAGGTCGGCACCGACCTGTATCTCGCGTTCAGCCCCGAACGCGTCGATCCGGGTAACCCCGTCTACCAGACTCGCAACACGCCCAAGGTCGTCGGCGGCGTCACCCCTGAGTGCACCCGCCACGCCAAGCTCTTCTACGAGCGCTTCATCGACACCGTTGTACCGGTCTCCTCGACCCGTGCCGCAGAGATGACGAAGCTACTTGAGAACATCTTCCGCTCGGTGAACATCGCGCTCATGAACGAGCTCTTGCAACTGTGCGAGCGCATGAACATCAACCTGTGGGACGTCGTTGATGCCGCCAAGACCAAGCCCTTCGGCTACATGCCGTTCTATCCGGGTCCGGGCCTTGGCGGTCACTGCATCCCGATCGACCCGTTCTACCTGTCGTGGAAGGCGCGCGAGTATGACTTCCATACCGAGTTCATCGAGCTGTCCGGCAAGGTCAACGAGTCAATGCCGTACTACGTGGTTCGCCGCGTGATGGACGCACTCAACACCAACGCAAAATCGCTCTCCGGCGCTCGGGTGCTCATGCTCGGCGTCGCCTACAAGGCCGACATCGACGACATGCGCGAGTCCCCGGCGATCCTCATCTCCAAGCTCCTCATGGAGAAGGGCGCCGACCTGGTCTATCACGACTCCTGGGTGCCAAAGTTCAAGGCGGGCGACACTGAGGTCTTCTCAGTCGATCTGACTTCCGAGGAGGTCTCCTCGGCAGATATCGTGGTTATCATCACCAACCACAGCGACACCGATTACGCTGCTGTCGTTCGCGACGCGCAGCTCATTTTGGATACCCGTAACGCGCTTTCCGCGTTCGATGACAGCAAGGTGGTACGCCTGTGAGTGACGCACCCGTTCGCGTAGGCACGGTCGGCTTCGGCTATTGGGGGCCGAACCTGGTCCGCAACGTCGACCGATTGGGCGACGCCCAGCTCGTCGTTGCATGTGACCTGGTCGAGGCTAACCTCGCCAAGCTCAAGGGCTTGTATCCGAGCGTTGAGACCACCACCGATCTTGATGCGATGCTGGCCGATTACGACTTGGACGCAGTGGTCGTGGCCACGAGCGCGCCGAGCCACTACGTGATCGCAAGCAAGGTCATCGCCGCGGGCAAGCATTGCTTCGTGGAAAAGCCCCTCACGCTCACGTCCGCGGAATCAGAGGCGCTCGTGCGCATGGCTGACGCTGCGAACGTGACGCTCATGGTCGGCCACCTGATGGAGTACCACTCGGCCATCAACTGGATCAAGGACTACATCGCATCCGGGGATCTGGGCGACGTGCTCTACGTGTACATGCAGCGTCTGAATCTGGGCAAGGTGCGCACCGAGGAGAACGCGTTTTGGTCGCTCGCGCCACACGACGTGTCGATCGTGCTCTACATCCTGGGCGAGACGCCTGATTACGTGAGCGCGAACGGCGCCGCGTACGTCACACCCGGCGTGCACGACACCGTGTTCGCGAACCTACACTTCCCAAGCGGCAAGATGGCCAACATCCACGTGAGCTGGCTTGACCCGCACAAGGTCCGCAAGCTCACGGTCGTCGGCACCAAGAAGATGCTCGTGTTCGACGACATGGAAGCGACCGAGAAGATCTGGATCTATGACCGCGGCGTGGGCGCTCCAGAGAACGCCATGGCCTATGGCGAGGACCTGACGCTGCGTTTCGGCGACATCCACGTGCCGTGGATCCAGATGAGCGAGCCGCTGGCCATCGAGGTCCAGCACTTCCTGGACTGCTGCAAGACAGGCGAGACCCCTCGCAGCGATGGACGCGACGGTCTGCGTGTAGTGCGCGTGCTCGAGGCCGTGGACGAGTCCATGGCCGCCGGTGGCGCGCCGGTTGAGACCTCGGTGGAGGTCTAGCATGGTGATGCCCAAGATCGGCGACGGCTTCACGCAGGGAATCGGCGTCATCGCGACCCCGAGCGTGGTCATCGGTGACGACGTCCACCTCGGCCATCACGTGGTCATCGAGGACGACGCCATCATCGGCAATGGCTGTCGCATCGGCAATCACATCACGATCTGCAAGGGTGCCCAGCTCGGCGAGGGCGTGATCGTGTCCGACTTCGCAATCGTCGGCAAGCGCCCCAAGCTCTCCCCGCGCTCGACCGCGAAAGGTGGCGAGCTGCCCGGCGTTGTCGTTGGCGCAGGCACGAGCATCGGGAGCCATACCGTGCTCATGGCGGGCTCCACCTTAGGCGAGGGCTGCATCGTTGGCGACAACGCCGGCGTACGCGAGCGCTGCACCATCGGCGACAACGTTGTAGTCGGCCGAAGCGTCACCGTCGAGAACGACACCACCATAGGCGCCCGTACCAAGATCCAGTCCGGCGCCTACATCACCGCCTACGTGACCCTTGAGGAGGACGTGTTCATCGCTCCCATGGTGGTCACCACGAATGACAACTACATGGGCCGCACTGCGGAGCGCTTCAAGCACCTCAAGGGCTGCACCGTGCGACGTGGAGCGCGCGTCGGAGGTGGTACGCACATCCTGCCGGGTATCGAAATCGGCGAGGAGGCCTTCGTGGCCACCGGCTCTATCGTGACCCGCGACGTCCCTGCCAACACGCTTGTCATGGGTGTTCCGGCCAAGCCCGTGCGTGAAGTACCTGCCGAGGAGCTTCTGGAGAACCAGTGACGCGAGCGTAACGGCTCGGTCACGAAGACCGCGCGCCCCACACGCTTGCGGCACCATACGATAGGTCGTACACCCGTACTTGATGAAGGAGAGACGCCGCGATGGGAATTCCCCTGCTGGATCTCA
>JAHIQC010000262.1 GCA_018902765.1 Actinomycetota bacterium
AAAGCGCGACAGACATGCCATCGTTTGTGGTCGAAAGCCGGGCGCGCAGGTAGTACCGGCGGTCCTGCTTCTTCTTGACGTCGTGGGCGAGCGTCGCCTCGACGATCGGGCGGTCAAGCGCAGTGAACCCCTGCATCATGCGAAGCGCGGGGCGCACGAATATCTCAAAGCCGACATACGTGCTCGTGGGGTTGCCCGGCAAGCCGAAGAACGGCACGCCCCCGATCGAGCCCATGGTCTGAGGGTTGCCCGGGCGCATCTTGACCTTGCAGTAGGTGAGCTCGCCTAACTCCTCGAGCACGGGTTTGACGTAGTCGAAATCGCCTACCGACACTCCCCCGCTCGTGACGATGAAATCCGATTCGCGAGCCGCACGCAGAAACGCTTCGCGCGTGGCGTCCATATCATCGGGGACGATCGGAAAGCGCAGCGGCACTCCGCCTGCGGCTATGACCTGCGCGGCTATCGAGTAGCTGTTCGAGTTACGGATCTTGCCCGGCCCCGGGGTCTCGGCGACCTCGACCAGTTCGCTTCCCGTCGAGACGATCGCAACGCGCGGCCTGCGATACACCGCGACCTGCGCGTGGCCCGTGGAAGCCAAAAGCCCCACCGCGGCCGATCCGAGCATCTCGCCGGCGCTGATAACGACAGCGCCCGCACGCACCTCCTCGGCACGTCTGCGAATGTGCTCGCCTACGGCAGGCTCGATGGCGAACGCGACACGGGAGCCGATGCCGCCATCGCCCTCGACGGGCTCGGTCCGCTCCACCATGACCACGCTATCCGCGCCCGGAGGCACCGGCGCGCCGGTCATGATGCGGGCCGCCTCGCCCGGACCCACGGGAGTCTCGCTCCAGTCCCCGGCGCCGATGTGCGATATGACGCTGAGCACCGCCGGCGCCTCGGCCGACGCGCCTGCCAGGTCAGCGGCGCGCACAGCAAAGCCGTCCATCGCGGAGTTGTCGAACGGGGCCACGTCGATGTCGGACACGGCGTCCTCGGCAAGCACGCGGCCCATGCATTCGAGCAGCTCAACGCGCTCGACGGGCATGCGCTCGATACGTGCCAACAGCAGCTCGCGCGCCTCTTCGACGGTCATGGTTTCGGTCATGTGAGCTCATCTCCATGCTCGGAAGTGTCCGAGACGATCACGCGCTCGGGCCGCGTGTACACGACGAGCTTGCCGCCGCGCGCGTAACCCACGAGCGTGATGCCCAGATCGGTGGCGATATCGGCCGCAAGATCGGTGACCGCCGTGCGCGAGACCACGATGGGCACGCGTGCCTTGGCGGCCTTGACGGCCATCTCGTAGCTGATGCGACCCGTGGTGAGCAACACCGCATCATCGGTCGGTATGCGATCAAGAAACGCCCTGCCGAGGAGCTTGTCCAGCGCGTTATGGCGCCCCACGTCCTCGCGCACGAGCACTACCCGGCCCTCGCGCCCCAATGCGCACGCATGGGTGCCGCCAGAATCGCGGTACTGCTCGGCGGCTCGGGCCATCTGGCCCATCATCTCGTAGAGCGGCTCGCTCTCGATGGTCATGGTCGAGGTCACGGGTGCCAGGCCGCGGGCGTGGCCCACGCTCGAGAACGTGATGCCCTTGCCGCAGCCGCTGGTGACGTAGCGGGTCTTGTGCACAAGGTCGTCGGGCACCGACTCGTTTGTGGTGACGTAGACCATGCCGCGCTTGCGATCGGCCTCGATATCGGTGAGCTGTTCGCGGTCGATGATGAGACCCTCGGAGACCATGAAGCCGACGGCCATCTCCTCAAGATCGGCCGGGGTCGCTTGGACCGTGGCCACCTCGACATCGTTCATGTAGATGGTGATCGGGCGCTCGACGGGCATGCCTCGCACTCGGCGCGTACCGACCTCGACCACCTGAAGACGCACCGGCACCTCATCGCGGGCCTGGAGCACCTCGGCTGGGCCGCCCTCGGAGGCCGCGCGGACCTCGGCCAGCTCCTCGGGTGTGTTGACGTTCACGAGGCTGCGAAGCTCCGGATCAGCGCTTCGGAGCGCCTCGAGCGGGACTTCCACGACCTTGAGCGATGGGAACATCGCCACAATCCTGCGTCGGCCGGTCTTGATCACTGCGCGCGCCGCAGGCAGGCAGGTCGCAGTCCGGTACAGAGCGAGTAGTGGCTCGGAGCCTGCCAGGCCGACGGGAATGACGACATCAGCGTCGCTGCGCAGCTCCCAAAGGGCGGTGACGATGCCGGGCTCTAGCCAGGGCATGTCGGCAGCGACCGCGAGCACCCAGTCGTCGGGCGCTTGGGCCAACGCGGTGACAAGGCCGCCGAGCGGGCCTTGGTACGCGACCTCGTCGGTCAGTATCGCGACGCTGTCGGGCAGGCCCGCATTCTTAAGCGCTTCGGGCCTGTTGGTCACAACCACAGCGTGCTCGCAGATGCTTAGGACCGCCTCGGCTGCGCGAACCACGAGCGGCTCGCCGTCGACATCGAGCAGCGTCTTGTCCACGCCCATGCGCATCGAGCGGCCACCCGCGAGAACAGCTGCGGTAATCGGCAACAGATGCGATCGGTCAGAACGACTCAACGGGCACGCCTTCCTCGGAATAGATGGGTCCACATCATACTGTGTAGGGTATACCCACGTCCCGTGTTTACGCCTGTCTCACCCGAACGGCGGTGGCCTTGAACAGCACGCCGAGACGGGAGCCTTCTGCCAGCCCCATCTCCTCGAAGGACGTGCGCGAGACGGTGGCCGCGATGTGCGCGCCGCCAAGTTGCAGCGTCAGGCGCATGGTGGCGCCGCGCGGGTCGATGCTGTCGACCGTGGCATCCAAGCGGTTGCGTGCCGAGCTTAGGAACGGAACCTCGTCGGGCGCGAGCAAGATCACGTCCTCGGGCGGAATCGAGACGAGCACGGCGCTTCCCGGCTCCATGTCGCCCACGGCGGCGATCTCGATCTGACCCACGCCGATGCTCATCATCCCGTCCGAGGAGCTCAGCACGCGTCCGGACAGCGGCATCTCCACGCCCAGGAATCGGGCGGTCCAGTCATCGTCGGGCAGGCTCATCACCTGGCTCATCGGGCCGAAGCACACGATGCGTCCCTCGTTCATGATGGCCACGTCGTCAGCCACCATCGCGGCCTCGTCGTGGTCGTGCGTGACCCACACCACCGTCATTTCTTCCTGCCGAAGAATGCTCGCAAACTCACTCGTGAGCCGGCGCTTGAGCAGCGGATCGAGCGAGGAGAGCGGCTCGTCAAGCAGCAGTACCCGTGGGGCGAGCACGAGCGCGCGAGCGAGCGCCACACGCTGAGCCTCGCCTCCCGACAGTGTCGCCACCGAACGCTTCGCCATGTTCGCGAGTCCCACACGAGCCAGAGTGTCTTGGACGCGACGGTCACGCTCGGCTGCGGCCACGCCGCGCAGCTTGAGCCCGTAGGCGACGTTCGTGGCGACCGTGCCTTTGATGAGATAGGGCCGCTGGAACACCGCCGCCATCGCGAGGCGTGCGGTGCGATCGCGCGCGGTGACGGGGGCGCCGTCCAGAAGCACGGTCCCCGCATCCGGCCTTTCGAGCAGGCCGAGGAGAGAGAGCAGCGTCGACTTGCCCGAACCCGAAGGGCCAAGCAGTGCGAGGGTTTTGCCGGCTGCGACCGAGAGCGTACCGACGTCAAGCGAGAAGCCGGTGCGGAAGCTGCGGCGCAAGTCGCGCGCCTCAAGAGCCATCCCTGCGCTCATCTCCCGCCTCCCTCATACTTCTCAGCCGACGTCTGCACGCTCGTGAGCAGCAGGTTTACGGCGAACACGATGCCTACGAGGATTCCCGCGAGCGCGAGCGCCGGGCCGTAGCGGCCCATGCGGGTGAACTGGACGATCG
>JAHIQC010000263.1 GCA_018902765.1 Actinomycetota bacterium
ATAGAACATCATGATCGCCGCGACGACCGTGACGCCGGACAGGTAGATCGGATCGACGCCCAAGAAGAGCCCGTCAGCGCCGGCCGGGAAGAAGCCTCGGCCAACGAGGATCTTCCATGTGGTACCCGCGCCATACATCTGCGGGGCCATGTAGAAGATCGAGACGAGCAGAACGGCGACAACGGTCACGAGGCGTACGCGCTCGGAGCCGAAGCGCCCATAGGCGAAGTCAGCCACCGTGTACTCACCGAAACGGCGCAGAGCCGAAGCGATGAACAGTACGACGACCATGAAGCCACCCGCGAAGCCGGCGGCGTACCATACGCCGTCCATACCCGATGCATAGACCGCACCGGCAACGCCGAGGAACGACGCGGCCGACAGGTAGTCGCCCGAGATGGCGGAGGCGTTCGAGAACGAACCGACCTTGCGACCGGCCAGATAGAAGTCCGCAGTTGTGCGAGTGAAGCGACGCGAGAAGATCGACAAAGCGATGGTGAAGAGTACCAGGGCGATAACCAGAATAATGGCTATGGTATTCACTTGGCCTCACCAGCCATTGCCTTGTTGGCGATCTCGTCCGCCATGTGCATGAGCGAGTCGTCGAGCTTGTCTGCTTGCTTGGAGTATGTCCAAGCCATCGTCCATAGGAATACGTAGTACAACAGGGAGACCACTAGGTAGTTCAGCGTAAAGCCGCCCCACACCGGCGTGGCGTACCAAGCCTCCCACCAGACCGATGACGCCGGGATGAACAGCGTCACGGCGAAGAAGATGGCTCCATAGGTGAAACTGAGCTTGCGCTGCTCGCGAAAGACCAGATCGACGCTCTCGATCGTGTCGATGTGATCCCCGTGACGAATGAACGTCTGCGAATTGCCGGCGCTCGTTGTGTCGGCTGGGCTTGTCATCTTCTCGCACCTCCTTCTCTCTACTCCCGGCCGGGCGTTACTACCCGGCGATTGTGGAATCCGGGCCCCGCATGGGCCCCGATCATTTCCTTGCTAGTCGACCTTGACTACCACGACCGGGATCGGTGATCCCTTGACGACCGTCTCAGCCACAGAACCCAGTGCGATACGCTTGATGCCGGTTCGACCGGTATCGCCGCATACGATCAGATCGGCGCCCCACTCTGCAGCGGTTGCGACGATGCGCTTGGCGACACCACCCTTGACGACCTCGACCTCACACTCGACGCCATTGCGCTCGCACATCGTCTTGGCGATGACGAGCCCCTTGATCGACGGGTGGACGCCTTCATAGACATCCTCGGAGATGACTTCCTCCGGGTACTCCAGTGCATCCATGCCGGTGTCGACGTAGATCGCCTTGAGCTTGGCGCCGAACGTCTTGGCCAGAATGACTGCATATTCAGTGGCCGCGGTGGAGGGGGCAGACCCATCCGTCGGGACGAGGATCTTGCTGATGTCGTGACACACTTCGCCGACCTCAGAAAGCTTGACGTCCTCCGCAGCACCCTTGATACAGACCTTCATGCGTTTCACCTCCTCTGGAGGGGACACACGCGTCCCCAGATCCGCAGTACACAGACAACGTACCGTCGCGGATATTGAGGCGATATGAAGCTGACGTGGGCGGGAGCACTGCGTCGGCGGGCGGGCCGCCCGCGCCGGTGTGCGGCAATGGGGTCTGTCGCCGAGGCGCCAATGCGCCATTGGCCGCCGTAATTCCGCCGTTGGCGGCGGCATTTCCAGCGAGCCGCGCCAACCCGGCTTCTCGTGCCCAGGGGCGAGCGGGTGCTAGGAGGTTTCGAGCGGCAGGATTTGCGCTGCGACCTCGTGGTTTCGGGTGTTGACGGTAACGATCGCGACCGATGCGGGTAGCTGGCCTCGGGGTTGAGATGCTGATCCGGGATTCAGCTCAAGACGGCCGTGTGCCTCCCTGATTCGCGCGCGATGGGTGTGTCCGGTGATGCAGACCCTGGTGTCTTTCGGCAGAACCTCCATATGGAGGTTGGCTGGCTCATGCACCACAGCGAACCGAACGCCGCCAAGTACCGGGGTCGCTTGCGGCCGAACTCGGATACCAAGATGGGAGGAGTCCATGTTGCCCAGCACGGCCGTGAGCGGCGCCAGGGCTTCGAGTTCGACAAGGACCCGCACAGATCCAATGTCGCCGGCATGAATGATGTGGTCGACATGTGCTTGAGCGAAGATATCAAGGGCGCGGGGATCGATCGTGCCGTGCGTATCAGAGATGACTCCCACAACAAAGGTGTGAGGATCTGATCCCAATGCTACAGGCCCAGAGCTTTCTTGAGGGCCGGCACGCGTCGACGGGACACCGGAACCTGATTGCCCTCGCGGTCGTTCAGGGTGAGCAGCAGCGTGCCTCCGTACATCGGCACGACTTCTCTGACCCTGGCGAGGTTCACAAGATAACGTCGGTGTACGCGGAAGAAGCCGCTGAGCTCGAGCTTCTTTTCGAGCTGCGCGAGCGAGATGGTGGATAGATACCTCTCACCATCCGTATGCAGATACGAGTAGTCGTCCTTGGCCATGATGTAGTAGATGTCCTCGACCTGAAGTAGCAGCTTCTTGCCGGCTTTCTCCACGGGGACTCGCTCGATCTTCGCCCCCGCGACTTCGGCTGGCGCCAGACGAGAGACGGCCTGCCTCAAACGCTCCACCTCTACCGGTTTCACGAGATAGTCGGCGGCTGCCACCTCGAAGGCCTTGACCGCGTGCTCGCTGTGGGCGGTCACGAAGATGATCGAGGGCTGCCGCTCCAACTCAGAGAAGGTCTCTGCGAGCTGCACGCCCGAAAGCCCCGGCATATCGATGTCGAGGAAGACCACATCGTAGGGGATGGCTCGTATGAGCTGAAGGGCCTCGACGGCGTTAGAGGCCTCCCCCACCACCTCGACCCCTCCTGCTTCCTCAAGCAAGAAGCGCAGTTCTGAGCGCGCGGGTGCCTCGTCATCAACGACAAGTGCTTTGAGTGTCATGCGCGCCTCCCGCCAGTCAGTCGACCTTGATCATACTGAACGTCACCACAGTCCCACGATCGGGTTCGCTGCGAACGCTCAGGCCCGATCCGGGGTTGAAGTACCCCCTCAGTCTATCGTGTACGTTGGTCAACGCGATACCCAGACCTGTGCCGACCCCCGGCTCGAAGATCCTTGCGAGCAGCTCAGGCGCGATACCGACGCCGTCATCGGACACCTGAAGCTCCAGCCCCTGAGGCGTGCAGCCCGCCGTCACCCGGATGTGCAGTACGCCATCGGCGCGCATACCATGCTGGATCGCATTCTCCACGATCGGCTGCAGGATGAAGGCCGGGACGAGTTCCGAGAGCGCTTCGGGCTCGAGAGCCTCATCGATCATGATCCGATCGCCGAACCGAGCCGTTTCGAATCGCAGATAGGTGCGGACGTACTCAAGCTCACGCGCCAGCGGCACGAGCTCGTCGTTATCCTCAAGAGTGCGCCTGTAAAAGGAGGCAAAATCCCTCAGGAGTTCTCGCGCGGAGGTTGCGTCGGTTCTGATCAACGACGCGATGGTGTTGATCGTGTTGAAGAGGAAGTGCGGGTTGATCTGAGCCTGCAGAGCCTTGAGCTCCATACGGGTGGCAAGTTCGGTCTGCCGCTCGAGTTCAGAGAGTTCGAGCTGCGTGGACAGCACCTGCGCGAGGCCCTCGACCAT
>JAHIQC010000264.1 GCA_018902765.1 Actinomycetota bacterium
ATTATCGCGACCCGGTTCGGTGACTGCATGGCATCAACGAACTCCATCGCGGCGTGCTTTGCGGCCTCGAGAGACTCGCCTTTCATGCTGCCGCTCGTGTCGATGGCCAAAACCACATCCACCGGGACTTCCGGCTGAGAGAGCCGGTCCTGCGAGAGGACCTTGGCTTCGCGACCGTTCTCCGTGACCACGAACGACGCCACTTGCGCCTCACCGAGCAGCTCCGCGGGCACCGTCACGGTGAGCCTCACATCGGGATACGCTTCCGAGTCTGCACCTTGGATTCCAAGCGTCAACTCGCCAGCGTATGCCGCAGCTGTCGAGAAGATCAGCAAGGCTAGTGTGACGATCATGGCGGCCCGTTTGTGCATCATGTTCACCTATGTGCCGGGGGCTCGTACTCGAACGCCTCGGGCGGAAGCATCACGCCGAGGTCCTCGAGTTTGCTCATGAACGCGGGCCTCAGCCCCGTCGACTTCACGCGGCCAAGGAACATACCGTTGTCATCGATCCCCATCGAGTAATCGAAGTAGAAGATGTCCTGCAACACGATCGTGTCGCCCTCCATACCCTCGACAGCCGCGATCTGAGTGACGCGACGAGTGCCGTCCCTCAGACGGGTTAGATGAACGAGCAGATCGAGCGCCGAGGAGACCTGCTCTCTTATGGCGCGTACCGGCAGGTCGATGCCGCTCATGAGCACCATCGTCTCAAGACGGGATAGAGCGTCACGAGGAGCGTTCGCATGCACGGTCGATAGCGAACCGTCGTGGCCGGTGTTCATGGCCTGCAGCATGTCGAGCGCCTCGCCGCCGCGCACCTCGCCCACGATGATGCGGTCCGGGCGCATGCGCAACGTGTTGCGAACAAGGTCTCGGATACTGACCTGACCGCGACCCTCGATATTGGATGGCCGTGACTCGAGTCTGAGCACGTGCTCCTGTCCGAGCCGCAGCTCCGCCGCGTCTTCAACGGTCACGATCCGTTCGTCATCAGGCACGTAGGCGCTCACCACGTTGAGCAGCGTCGTCTTGCCAGTGCCGGTGCCTCCTGAGATAAGGATGTTCAGGCGCCCACGGACGCATGCGTCGAGAAACTCGCCCATCTGTTCGCTCATGGTTCCGAAATCGATGAGGTCCGACGCGGTAAACGGGTCATGGGAGAATTTGCGGATAGTGAGTATCGGACCATTGATGGCCAAAGGCGCGATGATGGCGTTGACTCTGGAGCCGTCGGGGAGCCGCGCATCGACCATGGGTGACGCTTCATCCACCCGGCGTCCGATGCGAGCGACGATCTTGTCGATGACACGTAATAGATGCGCCTCGTCGACGAAGCGCTTGTCCGTCATGTAGATCTTTCCAGCCCGCTCCACGTACACGGTGTGGGGGTTATTGACCATGACTTCGGTCACAGCTGGATCATTCAACAACGGCTCGATGGGCCCGAAGCCCAGTATGTCGTCAATCACGTCTGAGACGATCTCCCGCTTGTCCTCAGCGGACAGCGGAGTCGTCTCGTGATCGAGGAGATCCAACAGCTTGGACTCGATCCGATAGCGCAACGCGATGTCGTCGGTAGCCGCCGAGTCCAGATCCGCGCCCATCTCCTCGATCAGCAGGTAGTGAACGCTGCGTTTGATGGCGTCCTTGGTGTCAAACGACGCCCCCTCGTCTTTTCGCCGGCCGTCCAACGACACGAGCGACGGCGAGGAACTCGCCTCTGTGAGCCTCTCTCTAAGCGACATGAGTCGCCACCTCCTGTGTGGATGCGGCTACCGTCTTGGCGATGGCCACCATTGCCTTAGCGACATCTGACTTGGGTTCATCGAGTACGACGGGCCGCCCCTTGTTCACGGATCGAGGCACAACGCGGTCACTTGGGATGCGGGCAAATATCGCCGAGCCCACCGCGCGCTCGACCTCCTGGGGTTCCAACCAGACCTTGCTATCTGCACGATTCAACACCACGCGCACTGCCGAATCGTCATATCCGAGCTGCTTGAGCTTCTGCAGCGATATACGCATGTTCTTGATGCTCGCGACATCCATCATCGTGAGCGCATACACCGAATCGGATCGGTCGAGCGCCGTCAGAACGATCTCGTCTAGGGTGGCCGCGGTGTCCACCACGACAACGTCGTACATCTCGCGTAGAAGCGAGAGGATTCTGGAGATACGCCCTGTCGTCACCGTCTCGGCGTCCTCGGGACGCGTCGGCGCGAGCAGCACATCAAGCCCGCTGTCATGCTTGGTCATGTGGCCGGAAAGCAGATCGGCATCAAGCCGCTCGATGTCGGCCGCAACATCAGTGATGGTTCGCTCCGGCGTGAGCCCAAGCATGATGCCGACATCGCCGAATTGCAGATCGAGATCGACTATCGCAGTCCTCAGTCCGAGCACTTTGGACAGGGCAACCCCCAAGTTCGTGGCCAAGACCGTCTTTCCCACCCCGCCCTTGGTCGAAAAGATCGTGACCAGTCGCCCACCTGTTGACACTTCGGCAGACTCGGA
>JAHIQC010000265.1 GCA_018902765.1 Actinomycetota bacterium
GCCGGATCGTGATCGTGTGCGGGCCCGCGCTGACGTCGCAACCGAACACGACGGCCTGCGTCTGCGTAGAAGGAGCATAGCTGTCAAAGGAGCCGACCACAGCGCCGTCGATCAGCACCTCGGCCTGTCCTCGGTAGGGGTCTTTGTCTGAAACAACCTCGACCCGGCGCCCGGTGAACGCAGCCGTGATCGTCGAGCCCGCGATGTTGTTGTAACTCATGCGGTTGCCGGTATAGAGCGTGTTGGCACGGACGCGCCATGTCCCCGTCACGCTGATCGCGCTGCTCGCTTGCGACGGCTCTTTCGGATTGCCGCCGATAGCGTAGTTGTAGTCCTCGACGAACACTGAGCGGGCGGCCTGCGTCGCGGGCAAGTCATGGCACCCGGACGAAGCGCACTGAACAGAGTCGGTGAACGATGTGCGCTGGCGCTGATCGCCACCGACAACTCCATAGCCGATCGCGCCGGTCCAGGGTGTCTGAGCCGTGAGCGAGCCGTTGCCCGTCGAGGCGTGAGACGCATGTGCCGAGGCGATGGCTCCCGTGTGGCATGCGTTGCAGGCAGCAACCGAGTGGCAGCTCGCGCACGCACTCGAAGTGGCGACTGCGTTGGCGGGCCATCGAGCCGCGGAGTGGATCGTGTGGAGTGCGGCTGCGGGGGTGTTCTTGGAAGCGGCGGTCGCGAATGCGGCACCGGATACCGGATCGGTGTAGCGAGGGGTCGCGGTCAGAAGCGCGTCGCCCCAGCCGGGGTGGCACGCGGCACCACAGTTAGCGCCGACCTGATGGTAGGGATGTGAGCCTGCAAACCCGATGTGGCAGGCTTTGCATGCGGTATCGCGAGACACGGCGGCAACATCCATCGACATGGTGGTGCCGTGGCACGAGGTGCACACCGCGTTCTCAAGGGCCGAGGCGGTGGTTGGAGCGACCAGCAGTGCGACAAGTACCGCGAGGGTGAACACGGCGGTGGCGGCGACAGCCCCAGCTCTAACAGTGAGCGTGTGAGACAGCTCGCCCAGCCCCGATTGCGATTCCCTCATGTTCCTTATCCTCCCATTATGAACATCCCTGAAGCACACCCAAGACACACTGTACTCGGCGAGGCGCACGCGGTAAACGTCAGAAGCCCATTCAGCGCACGAAGCGCACATACCCTGCCTAGAAGTTGGATCCATGCTTGTGACAGCCAAAACACTCTTTCCAACCAGGATGGTCGTAGCCATATGAGGCGGCAGTCGGTGTCGCATGAAGCGGCATCTCATGACATTGCGAGCAGAACACCTGGGCGCCCGTTCCGTTGGCAGCGATCGAGTACTCCGTCTTCCCGTCGATCGACGTGAGGTGGTAGACCGCCGAGGAACCATGGGGGTCGTGGCACGTGCCGCACGCCATCGGCGGTGAGTTGTAGCTGAACGGCGGGCGAATCCGACTGGGAAGGTCATAGCCACCGCCGTCGCCTGACGCTCCGATACCGCCGCCGTGGCCATTGGTCGTCCAACCCTTCAAAGCTGGAAGTGCGCCCATAAGAACGCCTTGCGGCGCAGCGCCGTCGTGGCAGCTCAGGCACAAGGTCTGAGAATCGGCCACCGTGCGAGACGGCACACCTGAGAATGTCAGCTCCAGGCGCGGCGACCACAAACCCTCGCTCGTGAAGAGGCTGGACAGCGTCTCGAAAGCATCTCCGTCGACGTAGACGATCAGACCCTGGTTGCCCGTCTGTCGCATCCGGTTGATGACATTGAGACACTCGATGTCGATCAACATGCCGTTTGTCGTGTGCGAACCCACGGTGGCAGCCTCGTAGTCGCCGCCGGGGGCGAGCCAGTCTCCCATTCCGGCACCGGTCCACAGACCGTCGCCGTATATCCGCTCGTTCCAGCTGGCTCCCCCAACAACCGACGCAAGGTCGCCCGATCCCGTGCCTGCACCTTCATCGAAAGCCTGAGTAAGTGGGCTGACCTTGTAAGCGAGCATCTGGGGAACGTAGTCGGCTGTATACATCCTCAGTCGGGCCGAACTGATCGTCCAAGTAGACGGCACAGATCCCATGGGGAAATGCAGCAGAAGCGAGCGCCGATTGGTGGGTCCCGAGCCTGTGTTGAGCGCACCCATCACGGTCGTGCCGCCGGCGCCGTTGTTGGAGCCCGGGTTCTGTTCGAAAATCCCCGTATCTTTGTCGGGGGCGAGCGTGATGCCCGTCGTGGACGGGTCGGCGATGGTGGCGCCGATGTACGGCTGCTGCGTGTCGGGATCGATCACTGGTTGATCAGCAGTGCCGCTGTGTGGCGCATGGCAGTTGGTGCAGTCGACACGAGTGCCATCCCTCAACCAATCGGCTGGGTTCACATTGTGTTTCGTCGTGTTGCTCGAGCCCATCGTGAAGCGCTGCGCTATGTCGGTCCCGCTCGCGGAGTTCACGGCGGAGTCATGACAGCGCAGGCACAAGCTGAAGTTGCTTGAACCAGCGAGCATCGAATCGGAACTCATGCCGTTCGGGGGGTTGTCGTTGTAGCCGTGAGGAGCGTGGCACCCCGTGCAGGACTGCGGGCCATGAGCGCTTGCCTCATAAGTGGCACGACCCGTGTACGCGTAGTCTGCCGCGCGCGTGATCCCAACGGCATCGTGACACGCGAAGCAAAGCGCGTTGCCAACAGCGCGCACGCCCGCAGAGCCGGAGGTCCCGTGCGGGTCATGGCAGTTCGCACATGAACCCGGGGCCGCACCGCTGCCGGGATACGACACCGCAGCGTTGGCACTCCCTGCGGTGATCTTGGTCGAGATGCCGTAGAGGTACTGGTTCTCGCTTGCCGAGCCACGCGCCATCTCGACGCGATAACGCACCCGAGCTGAGGAGATATCGTTGCCGACCAGCCCCGGCACCGTCCCACCGTTCGTGACCCGGGCGTACGCGCTCCAGCTCGTTCCTCCATCGAGCGACACACTGGCCGAAACGGTCTGCTCGGCACTCGCGGGGTTGCTCTGTGACCAATCAACCAGCGCGGAGGTCGCCGTGCCCTGCTGAGAGATATCGCGCACCGGCGATGTCCAGGTGCCGGAGGGCGCAGCACCATGCACCTCAAGCTTGTTGAGCCTGATCTCGAACCCGATGTCGCCGGTCGCTCCGGAGCCGGGCCACCAAGCACCTGCTTCAACGCGAACATAGCGGACCGCGACTATCGGGAATGAATGAACGATGTCAGCGTTGTTGACGCCCTGCGAACCCGTCTCGCCCCTGAACGTCCAAGTGACACCATCGTCACTCGTGTAGACGCGTATCACTTGCGCCATCCGATTGTAGGATTGGTACCCGGTCAAAAGCCGGGCGGCCGTGACGTTCGTTGGGGCACCCAAGTCGACCGATGTCGTGACCCAGTACATTTGGGGAGTCGCGCTCTCGGGATGACGCCACTCTGCGTTCAACCATGTGGTGATAAAGGCGCCGCCGCCCGTCCAGCCGGTCCAGCTTGCCGGCGTGATGGTTGCGGGCAGACCCTCGGCGATACTGAGATCATCTCTGAGCCTCAGGCTGCCGTCGGTGTACACGAGGTTGTTGAAGGTGGTCCCCGTGTTGAAATCGATGGTCGAGTCGATGACGTCGGTACGACCCGGCCCTTGGAAGTGGGCGGTGCGCTCGAAC
>JAHIQC010000266.1 GCA_018902765.1 Actinomycetota bacterium
CAACTCCGCGGCCAACCCTGGCTCAAGCGGAAGCGTGAATCCGTGATTGAACATTGAATACCCCTGTCAGCATCAAGGCATTGCGATATGGACACGGCAGTGCAACCGTAGAACACGAAGCGATCCGCGCGGTGTGCGGACGCCACAAGTAGCTATTCCCGAACAGAGGACTTCCCCATGCATGAAGCGCGAAGGATCGCCGAACAAGCGGCTCTGGCCGCCGGTCGGCTGATCGCTGAAAGAGCCGGAATGACCGGACTGGTGCGTTCGAAATCCACCGGAACCGATCTTGTAACCGAGACCGATGTCCAAGCAGGCGTCCTTGCGGCTCTGGCTATTCTGGCGGCGGACCCCGGCGCTCGATTCGTGATCGAGGAGGCTGAGGTCTTCGATCTGACCGAGGCCGTCGAGGGGGGCCTCGATGCGCCTGCCGTGTGGGTGATCGACCCTTTGGATGGCACGACGTCGTACGTACACGGATTCCCTTGCTTCTCGGTCTCGATCGCGTATCTGAATCATGGAGTCCCGATGGCTGGAGCCGTGTACAACGTGCCCTTGGACCAGATGGCCTCTGCGCACGCCGGAGGCGGAGCCACCGTGAATGGCATCCCGATACAGTGCACCGAGACCGACGCCCTGGCAGAAGCCCTGCTCATCACCGGCTTTCCGTACGATCGCGGTGCACTGCTTGACCGACAGCTCGCGGCGCTTGCGCGCTTCCTGCGTGCCCCCGTCCACGGAATCCGTCGAGACGGGTCCGCGGCCATAGATCTGGTGCACGTCGCGATGGGGCGTGCGGACGGCTTTTGGGAGTTCGGCCTGAAGCCCTGGGACATGGCGGCCGGGGTGCTGCTGTGCCAAGAGGCAGGCGCTGCAGTCAGCGACATCAGCGGTGCGGCCTGGACTCCTGCAGCCACGGGCGTGGTAGCCGCCAACCCGGCGCTCCACGCCCTCATGCTCGATGTGATCCACGCGGATCAGTGAACGCGCTTCTCCTCGACTGCATCCTCGGCAAGCTCGATATCCCACTCGCCCGTGACCTTGGACACGGCGCGCTCGCCGCTCTCGATGCAATTGGGGATGCCGACGCCGCGATACGAGCCCCCGGCAAGCGCAAGGCCCTTGATTCCAGCGCTGCGTTGCTCAATGGTCTCGACGCGACCCAGGTGGCCCATGGTGTACTGGGGCATGCCCAGATGCCAGCGATAGACGCGCGCAAAGAGCGGCACGCCCTTGACGCCTAAGATGCTGCGCATCTCCTTCAGGACTATGCCGATGAGCTCCTCGTCGGAGTTCTCCATGATCGCCTGATTCTGCGGCCCACCGACGAATCCGCGCATGAGCACTTTTCCCTCGGGAGCGCGGCCCGGCCACTTGGTGGAGGAGAACGTCGCAGCCATGAGCGCGCGCTTCTCCTTCTGCGGACACAACACACCGAACGCATCCATGTCGATGCCGATCTCATCGGCACGAAAGCCGATAGAAACGGTCGCTGAAGTGCTGCTCGGGATGCCAGCGAGAGCGTCGGCGATGGCTGTATCGACACTGCGGACGAGAGGCTCGGCGGCCCAAGCCTCAGTCGCGACGATCACGGCGTCGCCGGTGACGGTGGAGCCGTCGTCGAGAGCGACCGTCCAGATGTCGCCGTCGCGCGAGATCGAACTGACCGAGACCCCGGTTCGGATGGACTCGCGGCCCGCTGCATCTGCCATGGCCTCGGTGAAGGACTGCATTCCGTCCGCGAAGGAGGTGAAGAACGTCTTGGGCTTGTCGCCGGGCTTGAGCGGATACTTCTTCTTCATCTGCTCGACCATCTTGCGCGCTGCCAAGAAACCCTTGAGCATGCTGCCATGCTTCTGCTCCATCTCGAGCAGATTGGGGAACGTGGCCGCTAGCGACATTTGCTTGGGATCGGAGGCGTGAACGCCGCCGACGAGGGGCTCGGCGAGTCTGTCGAGGCACTCTTGGCCCATGCGGCGCACGATGAAATGCTCCAGCGTCTCATCGTTAAGCTCACCGGGGGCGAGCTTCTTCTTGGGCACGAACAGATCCATTCCCATGCGGATCTTGCCCGGCCACGAGAACAGCCCCGTCGTGGCAAACGGCACGAACTTGGTCGGAGCGAACATCATCACCCCGTCGGGCATCTCGTAGAGATTACCTCGCGACAGAATCAGGGTCTTCTTGCGCGACTCGTCGCTGGGCAGCTCGCCATCGAAAACGCCGGCGGCCTTCGCCACGCGATGAACCGCGGGCTTGCTCGTAAGAAAGCAGTCCGGGCCTCCATCGACGATGAACTCGGCGCCGTCGGCGCCGTCCCACTCGTCAGCAACGCGCTCGCTTGCGATCTTTCCGCCCACGCGCGCGTCCTTCTCGATAAGCGTGAATCCAACATCGTGGCCTTCATCGGCCGCGCGCTTCACCTTGTAGGCGGCTCCAAGACCCGCGGCGCCTCCACCGATGATGATGATGTTTCTCATTCAAATCCCATTCGTCGCAGGTCCAAAGGCGCAGCATGCGCCGATTCATCAGTACAAACGCCGCTCGTCTGCCGAGTCCTCGGCGAGGGTCATACCCCATTCGGAGAGAACCTTGGTGACGGCCTTCTCGCCACTGTCCAAGCAGTTCGGGACACCGACGCCACGCAGGCCTCCGCCGGCAAGTCCCAGTCCCGCCATGGACTCCACACGCGACTCGATGGCGGCGGCGCGGTCCAGATGCCCAAGCGTGTATTGTGGCATGCCTTTGTCCCACCGGTACACGCGTGCGAACAACGGCTCGGCCTCAGCGCGCACTCCAAGCAACTCGACAAGCGCTGTGCGCACGGTCTCGATGATCTCGTCATCGCTTCGGGTCAGCACATCTTGGTTGTGCGGTCCGCCGACAAACGCGCGCAAGAGCACGCGCCCCGCGGGGGTCTTGCCCGGCCACTTGGATGAGACCAGGCTGACTCCTGTGACCGCCATATGCTCGATCCGTGGCGAGAGGATGCCGTGCCAGTGCTTGTCGAACGGGCAGTCCTCTTCGCGAAAAGCTATCGGTACTGTGGTCGATGAGCTGCTCGGGATCTGCGAGAGAAGTTCGGCCATGCTCGCATCAACGCCGCGCAGCAACTCCTCGGCAGCCCAGATTTCGGTGGCTACGATGACAGCGTCGCCGGTGACTTTCTCACCGGTGTCGAGTTCCACTGTCCATGTGCCGTCGGACTCACGGGTGATATGTGTGGCGCCGACTCCCGTGCGCATGGAGTCGCGCCCGGCCTCATCGGCCATGCGGTCAGTGAGGTACTGCATACCGCCGTAGAAGGAGCTGAAGAAGGTCCGCGGCTTGGCTCCAGGCTTTGGCGGATACTTCTTCTTGATGGCCTCGACCTTCTTGCGCTGGGCAAGGAAACCGCGCACAAGGGACCCGTGTTCCTGCTCCATCGCAAGCAGGCTCGGGTAGGTGGCCGCCAAGGACATGAGCGCGGGATCCGATCCGTTGACGCCGCCAACCAGCGGCTCTGCCAGGCGATCCAGGGCTTCACGACCCAATCGGCGCACCACGAAACCCTCGAGGCTCTCGTCGTTCAGTTGGCCTGCGGGCACCTTCTTGCGTGGCAGAATGAGATCGAGCGCCATCCTGAGTTTCGCTGGCCACGAATATAGCGACGTCGTGGCCATCGGAAGGATCTTGGTCGGCGCGAACATCATGATGCCGTCGGGCAGCTCGACCAAGCGCCCACGCTTCACGATAAGCGTCTTTTTGAACTCATCTGACGTCGGTGACTCGTCTTCAAATATGCCGAGGAGTCTTGCCACTCGATGCACCGGCGTCTTCTCGGTCAGAAACGAGTCCGAGCCCCCGTCGACAATGAACTCCTCGCCGGTCTCGGGATCCGGGATGCGGTCCGTTGCGAGCTTGCCGCCGAGGCGCTCGGACTTCTCGAACAGCTGAAAAGTGATGTCGTGATCGGCTTGCGCCGCGCGATGGACCTTGTATGCAGCACCGAGGCCTGCGATCCCGCCTCCGATGATGATGATCTTCTTCACACACGCTCCTTGATGCGATGTGCACACGCCCAAAACCGCCTGGATTGGACGCCGCGAAGGCAACTCCCGCTCAGAGCAGAGCGGCCACCGATGCGGAAACTGCTTTGAGTAGGCCGTCGTCGTCATTGGGCACGGCGGCCCTTACAAACTCGAGATCCGCCTGAAGCGCCTGATCGGCCGCCACAACGTCCAAGTCATATAGGGTCTCCATGTGATCTGTAGCAAACCCGATAGGAACGACGATGATGGCTCCGACCGCGGACTCAGCAGCCTCTGTGATGAGAGCCTCGATATCCGGCTCAAGCCAGGCACCGGGACGCTGACCCTTGCTCTGGTACACGAGATACCAAGCACGCGGAGGAAGCGTGGATCCGAAGGCGTGGAAGTTCGGCAGTATCGGCTTACCCGCGCCAGGTACCCCGGGCTCCAATCCGAGCCTCAGTGCGACCGCCTGCGCTACGGTGGCCAGTCCCTTGACGTATGGATCGTCGTCGGACAAGTCACTCTCCGGCAGACTATGGGCTGTGAAGACGAGTATCGCAGAATCACTTCGGTCGAGTTGCTCGAGCGCCGCGGCCGCGGACATCGCGTAGAACTCGGAATACTCGTCCAATGTAGAGATCAGGGGTGCTTCGATGACCTCGATGCCCGGGTGGCGCTCAAGGGCCTCAGCGATCGCCTCGCGATAGGCACCGTGGGCGACTTTGCTCTCGAACGGCGACAAAGAGACGGTTATCACCCGATCACAACCAAGAGAAACGAGCTCGTCCATGGTCGCACCGATGTACGGGTGCCAGTAGCGCATTCCCATGCGCACGGGTACCTCATGGCCTGCCTCGGTCAGAAACGTCTCGAGCTTGGAGGCCATCGCTTGGGCAATGTCGGCAAGCGGCGACTTCCCGCCAATCGTGAGGTACCTGCGGGAGACGCGAGCAATCAGCTCGTCCGAAGGCTCTCTGCCCATGAGATTGCACATGAACGGACCGACCGCGTCCATGCAGTCAGGCCCGCCGAAACCAAGCAATATGACGCCCG
>JAHIQC010000267.1 GCA_018902765.1 Actinomycetota bacterium
GTGCGCATGAGGTTGGCGGTCTCGGTGGTCATGTGCAGGCAGGCTGCGATCCGGATGCCGTCAAGCGGCTTCTCGGCCTGAAAGCGCTCACGGATACTTGCGAGCACGGGCATGTCGCGGTCTGCCCACTCGATGCGGTCCTTGCCGGCATCAGCCAGCGAAAGGTCTTTGACGTCGTAATCCATGAGGGACTCCTTTTCGTTCTCGGCGGACGTGGCGCTGTGCGCATCGGGCGCACGGCTGGCCTTCCGGCCGCCGGCTATTCATTCACAGACGGGACAGTATACCAGCCACAAGCGTCGCGAGCCGAGGAGCGGCAGCGGCCGAGGTCGCGAGCACTTCCTCGTGTCCGTGCCCCGTACTGGCGGCAACATTGGTGACCAGCGAGAAGCCGAGCACGCGCATTCCGGCATGCGCAGCCACGATGACTTCGGGCACGGTGGACATGCCGACGACATCGGCTCCGAGCGTGTGCAGCATCCGCACCTCGGCAGGTGTCTCAAAGGTCGGGCCGCGCAAGCCCGCATAGACGCCCTCGCGGATATCGATGTCCAGCTCTGCTGCCACCTGGCGCGCCAGATCGCGCAGCGCGGGCGTGTAAGCGTCGACCATCGCGGGGAAGCGCGGGCCGAACTCGTCGACGTTGGGGCCCATGAGAGGGTTGGTGAGCATCAGGTTGATGTGGTCCTCGATGAGCACGATGTCGCCGGGGTCGTATGCGGGATTCACGCCGCCGGCGGCGTTCGTGACCACGAAGGTCTCGCAGCCCAGAAGCTTCGCCGCGCGCACGTACACGGCGAGAAGCTCCACCGGGTGTCCTTCGTACAGATGGATGCGGCCTTGCATGATGAGCGCGGGAGTCTCACCGACGTATCCGAACACGAATCGGCCAGCATGGCCCTGCACTGTCGGAGCCGGAAAGCCGGGAACATCGGCAAAATCGATGGTCGAGACAACCCTCGTCTCCCCCACCACACCGTCAAGTCCGCTGCCGAGGACCACGAGCACCTTTGGCTCGACACCGCCCGACACGGCACGCAGGCTGTCGGCCATCGTCACCGCCGCGGCATAGCGGGCCATCGATTCGGCCTTGGGGTTACTCATGTGCGTGCCACCCTCTCGATCGCGGTGAGCATCTCTTCTGCCTTGCGATTCGCACTGTGCGAAGCGGCCTGCGCGCGGCACGCCGCTTCGTATGAGTCCTTACCCGTAGCGAGCACCTCAGCGATGGCCTCGGCCAATGCGGCAGGGTCCTCGGCAGGTGCTAAGGCTCCACAGCTTGGGGTCGCGAGCACCTCGGGGATCCCGCCAACATCACTGCCGACGCACGGCGTACCGCACGCCATGGCCTCGAGAAGCACGAGACCCAGCCCCTCGGCCCGGCTCGGCAGCACGAACACATCGGCAGCGGCCATCCAACGCGCGAGATCTCGCTGGTGCAGCCTGCCGGTGAGCGTCACGCGGTCGGTGGGGTCGGCGTGCTCGAAGCTCACGGCGTTCGCGTCCACGCGAGCGGCGATGTCTTTGGCCAGCGGACCGTCGCCGACGAGCACGAGCCTGTCGGCGCGCCCGGAATCCAGCAGCGCAAAGAACGCCTCGGCTAGCACGTCCACGCCCTTTGTCGGCACGAGATTGCCCGCGAAGAGCACCACGCGCGTGCCAGGCTCGATGTGCAGCTTCTCGCGAGCGTGCGCATCGGGCGCGAACAGCTCGTCGTCGATGCCCATGTTGATGACCGCGGTCGGCACCGTGGCCGACAGCTCGAGTTCCTCGCGGACGATGCGCTCAAGCGCACCGGAGACCGTCACAACCAGATCCGCCGAGGAAAGCGCGGCGCGACCGGCGCGACCGAATCGGTCTTCGCGCATGACCGAGCGAACATCGGTGCCGTGCGTGACGAGCACGAGCGGCACTCGAGCGCGATCGGCCGCCATACGCGCGATTGCGGCTGTGGGATACAGGTAATGACCAATCACCGCGTCGAAGCGGCCGCGACGGGCGGCCATCCACGCACGCAACATGAGCGATGTGTACTTGCGCGCCGCAGCTTGGCCGCCGGTACGCGCGTCCGAGTTGGACACGACAGTGACCTTTGCCCCTGCATCACGAAGCGCCCGTACGTTGCGCTTCACGAACACGCCGAAGACCGGATCGGAATCGCTGGGCCACATGTTCGAGATCACCAACAGCCGAAGCTTCTTGCGTGCAGCGGAACCCTCGAATGTCGCAAGGCCCATGCGCGCGCCTACTGCCCGGCCCGAGACGGGCCACCGCGCGGCTGACGCCCCTCGCCTATCACCAAGCGGGCCACGGTACTCTCGGCTAGGAGCATCCCGTTGCCGGTCGGCTCACGCATAAGCACCCTGCGCACCAGGCACGCCGACCACCATGCGGCAAGTGACCGCTCGATTGCGGCATAGGCGCGGCCAACGACCGAGACAGACCACACGGTGGGTACGAGCGAGCGCTCAGACCCGCGCCGCACCGCAGCGTTCGTCCAATACGATGCGCCCAAGCCACCCTGCAGCCCCAACAGCACAAAGAAGAACACCGCACCGCGAGGGTGCTGGAAGGCGTTGCTGGTAAGCGCGTTGACCGCGAACGCAATGATGCCTGCGGCCAGTGCGGCATTAGCGAGTCGCGCGCGCAAATCGCCGGTCATGCGAAGATTGTAGAACCCGCCCATCCGGCACCCCTCGAACACCATCCACGCGAACGCCAGACCGCCGATGACGCCGGTCTCAGCCGCAAGCTGGAAGTACGACTGATGAGCACCGTAGAACAGGTAACCGATGTTGAGCGCGGGGTTGGAAAGCACTGCCTCGGTGAACGCGTCATAGAAGCGACCCATGCCCACCCCGAATACCGGCCGTGTAGCGA
>JAHIQC010000268.1 GCA_018902765.1 Actinomycetota bacterium
ACCTTGCTTGATCATTCCGACCTTCTGGACGCGCCGACGCGGCCGCGTTTCCGATAACCCGCTTCTGGCCTACGACCACCCGACGCCGATCGATTCCGAAGGAACGCTCCCGGCGTGCCTGCGCTCCTTGCAGGAAGTCGAGGGTCTCGGCAAGGTCGTTCTCATCGTTGCGGCGACCGATCCGGCAATCGAGCATCAGGCCGAGGATTGCGTGCGCGAGATACTCGAGGGCTTTCCGGATATCGATGCGCTCGTGTTCGGCCCGGCGGAGCTGGGTTCGCTGCACCGCCGTCTTGAACAACTTGAATTCTCCGACATGATCCACGGCGTGAGCCTTGTGGGTTATGGAGCGGTACGTAACGTCGGGCTCATGGCTGCGGCTGTTCTGGGCTGTGACTCAGTCGTGTTCCTCGATGATGATCAGATAATCACGGACAAGCAGTTCCTCATAAGGGCGGCCGAGGGCCTCACCGAGCGCCTCGACGATGGTCGCGTGGTGTTAGCCAAGACCGGCTACTACACAGACGAGGACGGTCGCTATCAGCATCATGTCAAGCCGACGTTTGCGGACTCGTTTTGGCGAAAAGAAGACGCGTTCAACGACGCGCTGTCGATAGTCGACGCGCCGCCGCGCATCAAGGAAAGCCCGCTGGCATTCGGCGGATGCCTCACCTTGCATCGCGACATGTTCGTGAACGTCTCGTTCGACCCGTGGGTCATGCGCGGAGAGGACGTGGACTATGTCATCAATGCACGCATGCATGGCGGCGACGTGTTCCTCGACGGTGAGTGGTCTGTGGTCCACAACCCGCCGAAGCTGCCGAGCGAGGCTTTGCAGTTCAGGCAGGACGTGTATCGATTCGTCTATGAGCATCGAAAGATCGAGTTCGCCAAGTCGCAAGTCGACCTGCGCCAAGTTACGGCAGAGTCCTTGGCCCCGTTCCCAGGCAACTTCCTCGGCTCGTCTGTGACCTGGCGGGCGCTTCTGACGGCGCTTCTCAAGGGGTTCACCACCAGAAGAGAGGGCGGCCTTTACTTCCGCATCGCCCGTGTGGCCTTGAGCGAAGCGGGGGAGTACGCCCGTCAGAACTGCAACAACTACTTCGATTTCCAACGGCGCTGGCCCATGCTCATGGACCGCATCTGGGATGACATAGCACTGAAGCCCCTGTTCGCCGGAGAGCGCAGCATGGATCGGACGACCATCACGGGACGATTCCCGGTCATTCGGGACGAGTAGATGCCTGCCGGACCGCTTGAGACAGCAGCGGTCGGCCTTGTGGCCGGAGTGCTGTCCGGTGCGTTCGGCGTCGGGGGCGGCGTTATCACAACGCCCGCCATCCGTCTGCTGCTCGGCTACTCGGACTTGGTGGCTGTCGGCACGCCTCTGCCGGTCATCGTGCCGACAGCGATTGCCGGTGCGTGGTCGTACACGCGCAGGGGCTTCGTCGACACACGCGCGGGAATCGCCATCGGCCTTATCGGCGCACCCACTTCCGTGGCCGGCGCGTGGCTCACCTCGTATTTTGGCGGCAAGGTCGTGTTGCTGGTCACTGCGGTGCTTATCGCCTACATGGCCGTCGACACGTTCTTGCAGGCAATGCGAGGTCCGGCTACACGGCAGGCACCCATCTCAGACGGGCATCCTCGCCGAGGAGTCGCGCTTGTGGCGGTCGGCCTGCTAGCGGGGTTGTACTCCGGATTCTTAGGGCTTGGCGGTGGGTTTCTTGTGGTACCCATCCTTTCTCGTTGGTTCGGAATGGACATCAAGCGCGCGATCGGCACGAGCCTCACCGCGGTGGCCCTCCTCGCCATCCCGGGTAGCATCGCCCATTCAGCGCTCGGCCACGTGGATTGGGGGCTCGCGGGCCTGCTGGCTCTCGGCGTGATACCTGGGGCGCTTCTTGGTGCTCGCCTGACCCAGCGCGCATCGGAGCGCTGGGTTGGCCTTGCGTTTGCCGGGCTGTTGCTGCTCACCGGGATTGTGCTTGCGGCGAGCGAGCTGGGTTGGCTGTGATGGCGGGCTCGAGTCTCAGAGCTGCCGCACACGCTGACCTGCAAGTGATATGGCCGGCTGTTCGCGCGGCGCACCTCTTCGCGGACAAGGCCAGTTTCGAGCGCCATCATGCCCAAGCGCCCTGGCGTGTGCGCATCTCCTCGGCAGGAGCCGCAGCCGTGCTCGAGCGGTGGCGTGACGAGCTGGACGTGCTGTCAATCCGCGGGATGTGGTGCTCGGAGCCCAAGATCCCGCAGATGGTAAGGGAACTCGCGGGGGTGGCGCGGGCCCAAGGGTTCGCGCGTATCCTAAGTCCGCTCATTCCGGTGGATTGTCGGGGAAGCTATGAGCGCGCAGGCATGAAGATCGAAGAAACCCTCGTCTCGTTGCGTATCGACCGCACGCTCGGAGGATCGATGCGCGCCGAGCTCCCGGGCGCGGTGCGGGTTCGTCGCTGCACACAGTCCGACGTGCCGGATCTCGACGCTTTGGACCGTGCCTGTTTCGCACCGTTTTGGGCGTATGGCGTCGAGCGCATCTCATCATATGTCGAGGCGGAGCGTGTGGTGATCGCCGAGATCGAGGGTCGTGCCATCGGCTATACTCTGTGCACCGTGGAGCGGGGTAGCGGCACCCTCGGTCGGCTGGCTGTGCTGCCCGACGAGCGTCGTCAGGGTGTCGGAGCATGCCTCGTGTTCGATGCGGTCAGTGCGATGTTGGCCTCCGGAGCTGCTGCCGTCACCCTGTGCACGCAACAGGACAACCACGCGGCGCGGAGCCTGTACCGCGGCATGGGATTTCGTGAGTTGCCCGGAGAACTCGTCTTGCTCATGGGCCAGGCGTGAGAGACCAAGGACGGCGCCAGTTGAACCCGAGACGCACGATCATCATCGACAGCCTGCTACTGTTCGCGGTCACCGTGCTCGCCGTGATCGCGGCGTGGGCGCTCGTGGCTTCTCACGCTATGGAGTGGTTGCTGCTCGTAGCATTGGCCGGCCTCACGCTGGTCGCACTCGGAGGCGTTATCACTCGCTTCATCAGAAGGCCGGACCATATTCAGGCGATGCAGTCCCATTTGATCCTCGAGATCGCCAATGAGAGCCTCGCGTATCTCAGGAGCGGTCTTACCGAGGAAAGTGCTCAGGCCGTGTGTCGAATCGCACTATCTGAGACCGAAGCGGCCGCAATCGCGATCACGGACACCGAGCGCGTTTTGGGCTTTGCTGGGCTGGGGGAGAACCATCACTTCGTGGGCGGTCCCATCATCACCAGAGCGACACGGGAGGCCCTCGATCACAACGAGCATAGGATTTTGGTCAACAGGTCAGACATAGGCTGTCCGGATCCCGGCTGTCTGTTGCGCGCGGCGATTGTCGTACCACTTGAGATGAGAGGTGAAGCCGCAGGGACGCTTAAGTTCTACTACACCACTCCGCGCCTTCTCAATGAGACCCAAGTCACCATGGCTGAGGGATTGGCGAAGCTTCTGTCCACGCAGCTCGAACTCTCGGAACTGGATCGACAAACCGAGTTGGCGACGCG
>JAHIQC010000269.1 GCA_018902765.1 Actinomycetota bacterium
ACCTGGAACATCTTCCTGCACACGTTTCGCCGTCTGGGCATCGAGGTCCGCTTCGTGGAGACGACCGATACCGACGGCTTCGCCACGGCCAGCGACGACACCACGAAGGCGTGGTTCGTCGAGACCATCGGCAACCCGCGCCTCGACGTGCCCGACCTGGGCGGACTGGCCGATGCGGGCCGCGCGCTCAACATCCCGCTGTTCGTGGACAACACATTCGCGACGCCGTACCTCTGCCGTCCGATCGAGCATGGCGCCGCGGTTGTGATTGAATCGCTCACCAAGTGGCTTGGTGGGCATGGCACCTCCATCGGTGGCGTGCTAATCGACGGCGGTAACTTTGACTGGGGCACCGGCCGCCATCCGTACTTCACCAAGCCCGACGAGAGTTATCACGGCCTCAAGTTCTGGGACACGTTCGGCGACTTCCCCGGCCTCGGCAACGTCGCGTTCGCGATCCGTGCCCGCGTCAACCTGCTGCGCGATCTGGGTAGCTCGCTCTCGCCGTTCAACGCCCAGCAGTTCCTCCTCGGCGTGGAAACGCTCTCGCTCAGGGTTCAGAGGCACAGCGACAACGCCCTCGCGGTCGCACGCTACCTCGAGGCGCACCCCAAAGTCGCGTGGGTCGCCTACCCCGGCCTCGACTCGCATCCGACCAAGGCCAACGCCGACAAATACCTCACCAACGGGTATGGCGGCGTCGTGGTCTTCGGCGTGAAGGGCGGCCTTGAGGCCGGAAAGACCATCATCAACAACGTCGAGCTGTTCAGCCACCTCGCCAACGTCGGCGACGCCAAGTCGCTCATCATCCACCCCGCATCCACCACGCACAGCCAGCTTTCTGCCGAGGAACTGACCCGCGCGGGTATCTCCGAGGAGTTCATCCGCCTGTCCGTGGGCATCGAGGACATCGCCGACATCATCGCCGATCTTGACCAGGCACTCGAGCGGGTGTAGGCGATGCCTGACATCGCTGGTGTCACACAATCGAATCCGTGGGACGACGTCGGTTCAGCCGGCGTCGTCCCCGAGCGCACCGCGACCGTACGAGACGTGCACCTGAGCTCGGGCGAGGTGCTCGAGCGCGTCGATGTCGTCTACGAGACTCTCGGCACGCTCTCACCTGCGCGCGACAACGTCGTCCTCGTGTGCCATGCGCTCTCGGGCGACGCGCACGTCGCGGGCAGGCGCGAGAGCGACCCGGGTGTCGTGGGCTGGTGGGACGCGTTCGTGGGCCCCGGTAAGGCGATCGACACGGACCACTACTTCGTGGTCGCGAGCAACGTCCTTGGCGGCTGTTCCGGCACAACGGGCCCGAGCAGCATCGACCCGCGCACGGGCAAGCCTTACGGGCTCGATTTCCCGATCGTCACCATCGAAGACATGGTCGAGATCCAGGCGCGCCTGCTCGACTCGCTTGGCATCGACCGGCTGCTCGCGGTTGTCGGCGGCTCGATGGGCGGCATGCAGGCCCTCGCATGGGCCAAGCAGCATCCCCAGCGTGTTGCGAGCGTGCTCGGCATCGCCACCACCTGGCGCCTCGCCGCGCAGGCCATCGCGTTCAACGAGGTCGGCCGCACCGCTATCCTCGGCGATTCGGCGTTTGCCGACGGTGCGTACTACGGCGGCCCGCAGCCCAAGCACGGCTTGGCCATCGCGCGCATGATCGGCCACATCACGTATCTGTCCGACGAGTCCATGCGCGAGAAGTTCGGCCGCCGCCTTCGCGATCGCGACGAGCACGCCTTCGAGTTCGTGAGCGAGTTCGAGGTGGAGAGTTACCTCGCCTACCAGGGCAGACGCTTCACCGAGCGCTTCGACGCCAACACGTACCTGTACATGACCAAGGCCATGGACTACTTCGATCTCATCGGCCAGGATGGCACGCTTGCCGACGCGCTTCGCGGCACCCCGTCGCGCTGGCTCGTGCTCTCGTTCTCCAGCGACTGGCTCTTCCCGACGTACCAGAGCCGCGAACTCGTCGACGCCCTGCGCTGCATCGGCGCGCGCGTGAGCTACGCGGAGATCCCCTCGCCCTACGGCCACGACGCATTCCTGCTCGAACCCGAGCAGCAGTACCGCTACATCTCGTCATTCCTCTCAAGCGTACTTGCCGAGGAGAGAGAGGAGGCCCCCCGATGACCGCCGCCGAATTGCTGCGCTCCGACTTACGGCGCATCATCGAGCTCGTGCCCGAGGGCGCCCGCGTGCTCGACCTTGGCTGCGGGGACGGCGCGCTCATGGCGCACCTGCGTGACACGCGCGGCTGCGAGGTGCGCGGCATCGAGCTTGACGCCGACCGCATCGCAAGCGCAATCGGCCGCGGGCTCTCGGTCGTTCAGGCCGACCTCGACGCCGGGCTCGGGGCCTACGACGCTGCCGCGTTCGATGTGGTGGTGCTCTCGCAGACGCTGCAGGTCGTGCGCAGGCCCGCGTACCTGTTGCGCGAGATGCTTCGGGTGGGGGAGCGCTCGATCCTCACGTTCCCGAACTTCGGGCATTGGCGCGTGCGCGGCTACCTTGCTTTGCGCGGGCGCATGCCGGTATCGCGCTCAATCCCGTACAGCTGGTATGACACTCCCAACATCCACCACACCACCCTCACCGACTTCCGCGATTTCGTGGCGGCCAACGGTGGGTCGATCGAGCGCGAGATCCCGTTGCACGTAGCCGGTCCTGATCGTGACGCGTATGTGCAACGCTTCATGCCGAATCTGTTTGCGGATACCGCCTTGGCGGTCGTGCGCAACGCATAAGAGCGTGAGCTTCGGGGTCGCGCGACCGGCGCGGCCCCGTGCGCTACTCCTTGGGCGGCAGGAACTGCTTGCCGATGGAGTACGCGTCGGCGAGCTTGGGACCGATGCCGCGATACTCCCGGCTGCCCGGGATGTACATGAGCGGGTCGAGCAGACCCACGTCGACCGTCTTGCCATCCTGGCTCAGGATCGATTCCTCGGCATGTGATTCGATTACTTCGCCGATCACGAAGACGTACTCGCCGAGTTCGACCTCGTTGGTCACGCGGCATTCAAGGTTGTAGGGAAACTGGGCGATGATCGGCGCGCTCACACTGCGTGAGGGCTCGAGCGTCAGTCCCGTGAGCTCCCACTTGTCGACGTTGTGGCCGCTCACGATGCCGCACAGATCGATCTCGGCGGCGCGCGACGTCGGTCCGATGTTCACCGTGAAGTCGCCGTTCTCGCGGATGAGCTCGAGCGTGCGCCGCGTCTTGCGCAGCGCCATCCCGATCGACGGGGGTGTGCCGCCGGCGGTGCCGATCCAGGCCACGGCGAGCGCGTCCGCAGCCTCCATGGTGCCGCCAACAACGAGCGGGCAGGGCATGGGGTACATGCGATCGGTGGGTCCGAGGTTAAGCTTCATGTGTAGTTCCCTTCTGTTGAGTCTCAGTGTATTCGAGTCGCCGCTTCATCACCCGCCCACGCGCGTGCGTGATACGCTTGGGCGCGTGAGCACTGAGACACCTGATATCGAGTCCGGAATGAGCGATCCTGCCCGCCTGGGTTTTTCGGGCAGGGTGCAGGAGCTGTTCGCGCCATTGGCCGAGCAGGGTTTCTCGCCCGCACGCGTGATACGCGTGGACCGTGGCATGCCGCTTGTGGCCGGCCCCATGGGCGTCGTGCGCGCCGAACCGGCGACGCATCTGGTCAAGTCCGCGGCCGATGTCGCAAGCCGTGTAGCGGTCGGCGACTGGGTCGCATTGGGAAGGCCCGAGGGCCACGACCTGCCGATCATCGAGGTCATTTTGCCTCGCGCCGGGATGTTCTCCCGCAAAGACCCCGGCTCTGAGACCGGTCAGCAGGTGGTGATCGCGAACGTGGACGTCGTGTTCGTGGTGCAGTCGCTGTCCGGCGACGGCGTCAATGATCGTCGCCTCGAGCGCGAGCTCGTGCTCGCGTGGGAGAGCGGGGCCAGGCCGGTCGTGGTGCTCACCAAGGCGGATCTGGTCGAAGATGCCGATGAGGTCGCGCGCTTTGTGGCCGAGATCGCCATCGGAGTCGAAGTCATCGTTGAAAGTGCGGTTACCGGGATCGGAATCGATGCGGTGCGCGCCGCCGTGCCGCTGGGCACCACCGCCGCACTGTTAGGCGGATCGGGCGTCGGCAAATCGACGCTCGTGAACCGCCTCGTGGGTCACGAGGTGCTGCTGACCAACGAGACCCGCTCCGGAGACGACAAGGGGCGCCACACCACCGTCGCTCGAGAGATGGTGCTCGTGCCGGACGGCGGCGTCATCATCGACACACCGGGCATGCGAGGACTAGCCCTGTGGGATGCCGAGGAGGGCCTGAGCGCGGCGTTCCCGGACATGGAAGAGCTTGCCGTGGAGTGCCGTTTCAGGGATTGCACACACGTAAGCGAGCCGGGCTGTGCGGTAGTGGCTGCGGTCGAAGCGGGCGAGCTTTCCCCGCGCCGGCTTGAGAGCTGGAGACGTCTTCGGACCGAGCTCGACAGCCTTGCCGCGCGACAGGACGAGCACTCTCGCCGCGAGCAGGAACGCAAGTTCTACAAGCCCATCGCGAAGTTCGCGAGACAGCACTTTAAGGACATCCCCAGGGACAAGGGTCGCTAGCGCGGCTTGAGTCATAGGCTGGCGGACGGCTATGCTGGTCTCCACGCCACTCGGCATCATCCTGATCCTCGGCACATCCTCGGCAGAGAGAACGCATGCGAGTACACCGCTTTCAAAGCCCGTTCGAGCACTGGATCTCCGGCCTATTGGTCGAGATAGCCATCTTCGCCGGGTACCTTGTGGTGCTGGCCGTGCTCGTCCTCGTGACGACATGGGTGGTCTGACGCCATGTGGGTGAGGATGCGTCTTACCGATCTGCGAGTGGTCTTTCACTATGTGGGGCTGTTCGTGTTCGGCATCGGTCTGGCCATGCTCATCCCGTTGCTCTTGGCGATGTTTCTAGGTGAGTGGGCCGCCGCCCTGGACTACACACTGGGTGTCGGCGTGGCGCTATCGGTGGGCGCGCTTCTCAGGTTCACGCTGCCAAGAGAGCCGAGCATCTCCCACAGCCAGGCCCTCGTTCTTACCGCACTCGGCTGGATCGCTGTGTCCTTGGTAGCTGCGGTCCCTCTCGCGTTCTCGGGCAACTACGGTAGTTATCTGGATGCGCTGTTCGACGCGGTCTCGGGACTCACGACTTCTGGGCTGACGGTGGCCAAAGACCTCGATCACATGGCGTACTCGCACAACATGTGGAGGCATCTGACGCATCTGATCGGTGGTCAGGGAATCATCGTGGCCGCGCTGTCCCTCGCAGTCGGAATGCGCAGCGGCGCGTTATCTCTGTACACGGCCGAGGGGCGCGACGAGCGCATCTTGCCCAACGTGCTTCACACAACGCGGTTCATCTGGTTCGTGACCGCGGTGTATGTGGGACTCGGTACGCTCGCCTTGTCCGGCATCGGCCTGTGGCTTGGTATGGAGCCGGTGCGCAGCGTGCTGCATGCGTTTTGGATGTCGATCGCCGCTTATGATACCGGAGGCTTCGGGCCGCAGGTCATGAACGCGATGTACTACCACAGCCCACTGTATGAGGTCGCGCTGGTCTTCCTCATGCTCGCCGGCACCATGAACTTCAACCTACACGCCCAGATCTGGCGCGGCGACCGCACCGAGATCTGGCGCAACATCGAGACCCGGGTGCTCGCGTTCAACATCGGGTTGCTGTCATTGCTGGC
>JAHIQC010000270.1 GCA_018902765.1 Actinomycetota bacterium
CAACTCACTGAGCAGCAACTCCGGTGCGAACGCGTAGCCGTACTCGATCGTCTGCATCGTGGCCAGAACACGGCCTTCTCCATAGACATAGTCGATGTAGGTCGGCCCGAAATCGCTGTAGATCACTTCGAGGTACTCGGCCGGAAGGTCGGTGAAGTAGCCATGGGTCGATGCACCCCAGCCATCGAGATAGTCGGGGTCGGTCGACGGCGCACCCATGACGGACGGGTGGTCGACGGCCGCAACAGTCAAGGAATCATCGTATGACTCGACGTGTGTGATGCCCTCCGGAACGATGTCCAGACCGAACCAGGCATCGGGTCCGCCGGGCTGGTCACAACAGTGGGCGACAAGGGTGCCGCCCTGCGCTACGTACGCTTCAATCTGCGATATCGAGTCATTGATGTTCTGGTAGTAGCTCCTCGGCTGGCTTGAGGAGTAGATGACGGCCCGGTACTGAGTCAGATCAGTGGTAGCCAGAGCTGCAGAGCCGATCTCGTCGTAGGTGACTCCCAGCAAATCGAGCACATCTTGGTTCGCGCTGTTGCCCCAAGTCGGTTCATCTTGAATCAACAGAGCGCGATTCCAAGGTGCCGGTGCCGCCGTGGCCACTGCCGGAGCAACGGCACAGAGCATGCAAAGAACGATTGCGCAGTGTAGTACTCGGCGTAGCTGTTGTGTATTCATGGACTCCCCATCCGGTAGTGATTCCCCTAGTCAGACGCCGCCACGTGCCAATTGCGCGAGCGTCTGTGATTAATATGGAGACACCTGCAGGGCCAGTCAATAATGGCGCCCCAGTTCGGGTGCTCAGTTGCCCCCGGTCCCCCCGATCGGCCGCTCCTCGGCTAGACTGACATCATGACTACTCTCTACATCGACGCCGACGCCTGTCCCGTGACGCGCGAGGCCATCGCCATCGCACGTAATCGCAGGCTGACCACGGTGCTCGTGGCCAACGGCACGCAGAACCTGTCCCGCTACGCGGATCGCGACGGCGTCGAGTGCATCGAGGTCTCAGGCGGCAGCGATGCGGCGGACTTCGTGATCGTGGAGCACCTCGTCCCAGGCGATGTCGTCGTGACCCAGGACATCGGCCTGGCCGCGATGGTTCTTGGCCGAGGATCGGTCGCTATCAGTCCACGCGGGCGCATCTTTCAGGCAGCCACCATCGACATGGAACTCGCGGTGCGTCATGCCGAGGCGGTGCACCGGCGCGCGGGCAAGCGGCACAAGGGCCCGTCGCCGTTCGAGGATGAGGACCGCGAGCATTTCCGCGATCAACTCAAGCGTATCCTCGATGAGGTGGCATGCTCATGACATGGCCGACCCGACGCGAACTCGGTCTCGTTCTCGTGACAGGCGTCCTCCTTCTTGCGGTGGGGCTGCTCGCGGGATGCGCGGACGCGACCACGCTGTCCGATTCCGGCGGCGGAGCTCTTCAGGGAGAACCCAATTCCGGTTCCTCGGCGGAGCAGACCGCTCCGGTGGCCCAAGCGCAGCCCGAACCCTTAGCGCCGGCCCCCGCCGAGCCCGCGAATGTACCCAAGACCACCCGTGGGGTGGTGACACGCGTCGTCGACGGCGACACGGCTGTCATCACGCTTGCGAGCGGGGTCTCGGAGAAGGTGCGCTTCATCGGCATCAACACGCCCGAGTCGACCACGCAGCACGAGCCCTACGGCGAGGAAGCCTCCGCCTACACCAAACAGATGCTCTCAGGGCAGACCGTGTATCTCGAGACCGATGCCGAGCTACGAGATCGGTACGGCCGGCTGCTCGCCTACATCTGGCTCCAGCAACCGGTGTCAGACAGCGACGCCGAGGTGCGCACGAGCATGTTCAACGCGCGCCTGGTGCTCGACGGCTACGCCGAACAGGCGACCTACCCGCCCAACGTGAAGTACGTGGACCTCTTCGCCGTGTATGTGCGTGAGGCGCGCGAAGCCGAACGGGGGCTTTGGGGGCTCAGCGTGACGAGCGCCGGGGCCGCCGCGGGCGGTGGCGCGGCTGCGGGCTCCTCGGCGGGTGGCGGGAGCGGGTCGTCGGGTGCCAGCACGTCAGGCTACATCGGCAACCGCAACACGATGAAGTTCCACTACCCCGCGTGCAGCTCGGTCGGTGACATGAACCCCGCGAACAAAGTTCCGCTCGCCACGCGCGCGCAGGCCATTGCGGGCGGCTATGTGCCGTGCAAGCGCTGTAACCCGTAGGTGGCGCGAATGCTCAGAGCGAGCCCATCAGGTGGCCGAGGACTCGTCAGTCTGCGCTCGTTCGAGGTCGCGAATGACGCGTGCGGGCACGCCCGCGACCACGGAGTGGGGCGGCACGTCGCGCGTGACCACGGCACCAGCGGCGACCACAGCTCCCTCGCCGACCGTGACGCCCGGGAGAACCGTGACGTTCGCGGCAAGCCACGCGCCGTGCCCGATGTGTACAGGCGCCCGGAGGTCTCCTCGGCGTGCGAGGGGTAGCTTGGGGTCGCCGTGCAGGTCGTGGTTCTGGCTGTAGATAGTGACACCGGGGCCGATGAGCACCCAGGAGTCGATCGTGACCCCGCCTCCGGCGTTGACGAAGAACCCGCGGTTGATACCGGCGTGCTCTCCGATGTGCAGCTGCTTTGGGTATTCCGCCCAGAAGTTCTCGGCTATGAACACGTCCTTCGCACACGAACCGAAGCCGTAGAATCGGCACCTGAGCGCACTGCCGAGGCGGCCGGGAATCCCGGACAGCACGTGCTTGGCCCAGCGCTTGAGTTCCCACGCGAGGGTCCAGCCGGATCGCTCCGCCCAGTTCGGCTCATGAAGTCCATTCTCGCTCACCGCTGACCCTCACTGTCGTGGCCGCCAAGTCCAATGCGCTGACATGAATTGTGACATAGCGGGGTTCAGGCTTTGTTGACGGCACGGTGGCAAGCACTTCTCGTCACGGCGGATAGGACGTAATCTGGTGGGCATATGTCCCTGACCCCAAACACAGACGGCGTCCCCGCCGTCGATCGCACGAACGATGCCCCGCGGATCACGCCTCGGACCAAGGCGGCCTCGTGGGGGTTGGCGTGCGCCCTGTACGTGGTCTTTGACGGATTCAGTCATGGCATGTTCGACAAGCAGATCACGTCGCTCGTCAGCCTGACGCTACTCGGGACGCTCGGTGCGCTTGGGTTGGCCATGTTCGATGGCCGTGCCGACCGCTTGCTACCTCGCGCGCGATCCCGCGCGACCACGATCCTGCTTCTCGCGTTCATCGGCTACATTGCTATCTCAGCCACCTTCGGTCCCGG
>JAHIQC010000271.1 GCA_018902765.1 Actinomycetota bacterium
CAGTACAACACCTCCACCGCTGTGCACAACGGCTCAGGAGGGCTTGCCGACGGTAACGACGCGGCACATCACACGGACCCGTCGATGACGACCAAGGTCGATGGGACCACGTATGACACGGGTGGCAGCAACACGTGTGCGAGCTGTCACTCGGGCACGCTTGCCACCGCGCACGCGACCCCTCTTACCGGTTGGGCCAACACCTGTACGGGTTGTCACAACTCCACGCTGGCGACCAACGTGGCGCCCAACCAGGTCAAAACCGGATGGACCACGGATGACTGCGGTGACTGCCACGTGGCAGGCGCGTCGGCCGTCAAGATACCGAACTTGCACTCCGTTTACGGTGCGGCGACCCATACGGCTACTGCGGGCACAGGCTGCACCCTGGGCGCCTGCCATGGGGGCACGACCGACGTCCGCGCGATTCACAACCGCACGTTCAAGAATGCTGGCGCAACCGGGCAGGGATGCGCGGCGGCTGGAAGCGACGCCAAGGGCTCCAACCCGGCGTGCCACGCCGTCAACAAGGCAATGAACACCATCGGGACGATGAGTTGCGGCACGACCACTGGTCCTCAGACCACCAAGTGCCACGTTTTGTACACAAGCAGTAACCACGTCCCGAGCCATGATATGTACGACGTCGCCAGCACGGCTGGACAGCTTGGCGCCGCCTCGTACTCCTACCATGGCACAGGCTACACGCCCGAGACCTCGTGGGGATGCGGCGGGTGTCACTACACCGACCTCGTGAAGGAGCATGGTACGGCGGCCTCGGGCGGTGCCGGGCATACGATGGACAACGGAGGTTCCGGCTGTGGCGTATGCCACACGAATCAAGGCGGCACGGTTGGACTCAACGCCGACGATCCTGCCGTCATCCTAGCCATCACCGACGGCGTGCCGGCTACCGGTGACATGCGGTGCATCGCATGCCACAGTGCCGCCGCCGACAGCTCAAGCGGGATTCGCAAGCCGCACACCCAGACGACGAATGGCGCTGTTTCGACTGGCAGCCTAGTACTCTCGTCAGGGGATTTGCTCGATGAGTTCAAACGCACTGACACGAACTTGAGCGGCCACAACGCTATGGGCGGCATGAACGTCTACAAGGCAAGTCCGAGCGGTATCCCCTGGACAGCGGTCGGCTTCACTGGTACCAATCCGCGCACCAGCGCGGCATGGACCACGACGAGCATGCTCTTGTGCTCGGACTGCCACCGCTACGACGCCAGCGACCCGCGTGTCGGCCCTCAGAACGCCCCCAACGCGACCTTTGTCATTCTGACCTCCGCAACGACGACCACGACAGCCAGAGCATGGGCGGCCGGAAGTGCGCCGTACAACGTGGGTCCCACTGGCAGCGGAACGGCGAGGGGTCTGTGCGGCAACTGTCACACCGACACCTACGCCGATCACGGCGGGTCGAGCCAGCACAGTCCATGTATCAACTGTCACACTGCTGTTCCACACACCTCGCCTCGTCCGCGGTTGACTATTCGCAATACCGCTACAGCCCCGACCGACGTGGCACCGTACAAGACATCAACCGGTGGTCTTAACGTCAAGTCCGGCGCGGCCCCGACCAAGACCGGGTGCTGGAATACAGGGTGCGCTAGGCACAGCAATAACGCCTCCTACTGGTAGGTTCACGGGGGCTTGGATGGACCGATCGAGGACATTTCATCATGATCGGCACCCGGGAGGCTCGCCTCCCGGGTGCCTCGGCATAATGCCCACTCCGTACTCTCACCGTCGGTGAAGGGGTTAGGCCGCTTTTCGGGGCCTGAGCGCTTCAATATGGTTTCTCACAGAGCGAGCGCTTGCGCGTCCGCCTTCGATCAACCCACTACGCGCCAATGGGGCATCAGGCGCGGTGCTTCTTGTATATACTGAGCGACGGTCCGGTCCGGTCGACCCGAAGAGCGATAACGTTGAAACTGCTGAGAGTCCTACGGTCACGTCGGCTCGCAATCGTCTTGCTTGTCGGTTTGACTTTGTACTCGTGGGTTGCGACATGGCTTACCCCCGGGCAGGCGCCTGCGTTCATGGCGCTCACCGAGGACCAGTTCCTTGGCCGCGTCGTAACGCTTCTCGGATTCGAACGCCCGTTCTCGTCACCGCTGTTTCTGGTTGTGATTGCACTGGTTGCTCTTTCCACCGCCGCGTGTGCGTGGGAGCGGAGCGCTGTGGCGTGGCGCGACCTGCGACCCAGCAAGTTCGCACGGTGCTCCGCTGAGGGCTTGGTAAACTCCCCGCAGTATGTTGTGGCTGTGGACAATCGGGCCTTCGACGCCGACAGCGTGGCTACGGCTGCATCAGCCGTATTGGGCAGGTTTCGGTTACAGCCGCGCTCCTCCGGTGACGTCATCATCGGCGTGGGTCAACCCTATGGGGTGGCGGGAAGCGCCCTATTCCACTGGGCCCTGGTGGGCGTGTTCGTCTTGGCGGGATTCGGCCACCTTGCCCGATACGAGGGCTATACGAACATGAGCGTCGGTAAGACCGTCCGCGACGTGGAGGATACGTACGGTTCAACCCTGACGAAGGGCGTGTTCGTAGGCGATGGCTTCTCGGGCCTCACGCTCCGTGTAACTGAAATAGACCTTGGGCTTGAGGATCAAGGCGTTGACCGAGGACCAGCTCCTCTCGTTCTTCTCTCGGACGGGAATCGGGAATTGAAACGGCAGTGGGTCTACCCCAACAACCCCTTGCGATATGGTTCGTTGGTCGTTCACAACACCGGAGTACGACCTGTGTTCTTTGGCTCCATTCGGTCGGACGACTCAAGCGCATCAGAACAGGTCCTGCTCTACTTCGATTTCGAGTCCAAGGATCCTCGGGAGTTTGTGTTGACCGATGCATCAGGGGGCAGCACAACGGTGGCGGTGGCACCGATCGGAGGACAGCGTGTGGCCGTGCTCGTGGGTGATCGGAGTACGGCAGATACGCCGACGGCTGGTGTGGGGGAGAGTGTTGAGCTAAGCCCAGGCCAGCGCCTCACGGTCGATGATCTGACGTACGCCGCACAGTTGCAGGTGGTAGACGACTGGACAGTACCTTGGCTGTACGCGATGTTCGTTCTGGGAATCCTGGGAGTGAGTGCTGCCGTCTTCATCCCGACTCGCACGGTTTGGATGACCATCGTCGAGACCAAGGAAGGCATGCCTGCGGTCCTCGCACTCAACGTAAGATATAGATACCGTCGCAACGACCCCGCTTTTCCGCGCCAACTCCAGGAAGCGCTCACCCGCGCCATCGGCGATCCGTCAGCGACCCAGCGAGAGGATTCCCAATGAACCCGGTATTCGAGATTGCATTCGTGTGGGCCGCAATCGGCGCTTACGCGGCATCATCAGTCGCATTCACAATCGGTACCATCTTTGGCAAGCCGAACACCGAGACTCTTGCGCTGCGTCTCGCATGGCTCGGGCTCATCTTGCACGGCCTCGCCATCGCGTCACGCTGGGTGCGTGTCGGCCACGGGCCGTATCTCGGCTTCTATGAGGTCTCGTCATTGCTGGCGCTCATGACCGTTGCCGGCTTCCTTCTGGTGGTTCGCCGCTATCCGGGGGTCAAGATCGCCGGAGTCGCCGTCATGCCGATATCGTTTCTCATCCTCGGCGCATCTTTGCTCGTGAACACAGAGGCGCAAGCCGTGACCGGCAGTCTTGCGAGCTTCTGGCTCGTTATCCATGTCATCTTCGCGAACCTGGCATTTGGTGCCTACGCGGTCTCGTTCGCGCTCGCAGTCGCGTTCCTGCTGAAAGACTCGGGCGCCGGGCGTAAGTATCAGGTGCTGCTCGATAAGTTCCCCGAACAAGACATCCTCGACGCCCTCACGTACAGGTTCGTCGGTGCGGGGTTTGTGTTCCAGACCGTTATGATCGCATCCGGTTCGATATGGGCCAACGAGGCTTGGGGACGCTACTGGGGCTGGGACCCGGTTGAGACATGGTCGCTCATCGCCTGGGCCATCTATGCGATCTACCTGCACCTGACGCTTACACTGGGATGGCGCGAGCGCAAGGCTGCGTGGATTGCCGTCATCGCCCTGCCCGTGATCCTCTTCTCGCTCCTCGGCGTGCCGATTGCATACAACTCCATCCACGGGGCGTACTTGTCCCTCTAGCCGTTCGCGAGGCGCTCCATGTCGATACTCATAGTGTTCAATAACTACTTCCACGACCTGGCCACCGGGGTCTTCTTTGGCTGTGCGGTCACCATGTGGGCCCTCGCGCGCTCGCTGCGGGCCGACCCGACGCGTGCCGAAGCGCTGGCACCCGCATACGCCGCGCTGACTCGTGCTTTGTGGATCGCCGTCGCATGGATTCTCATCGGGGGCATTCCGCGCACGATCTACTTTCCAGCCTATGAGTTCATCCCGGCACTCGGCAAGGGCATCGTACCAGCGCTCGTAGTCAAGCACGTGTTCATGTTTGCAGCCGTCGGCACCGGCATCGCAGCATGGCTCGCGGCTCGACGTGAGTTCGCCCAAAACGCCGCAGCGGACTCCTCCGGGTCGTAGCACCACCTCGCCGCATCCGATACACTCTAAAGCCCGTACAACCTGCCGAGGAAAGGCGTTTGCATCCGCATGGACGTTCGCGCACCCAAGGGCACCGTCGACATGCTACCCGAGGTCGCTTCGGCCTGGGAGCACATGACGCGCACAGCACAGACGCTGTTCGCGCGGTACGGATACGAGCCGATCTACACCCCGATGTTCGAGCACACCGAGGTCTTTGAACGCGGCATCGGCGAGGCGACCGACATCGTCTCCAAGGAGATGTACACATTCGAGGACAAGGGTGGTCGCATGATCACCCTGCGCCCTGAGGGCACTGCGAGCGTCGTACGCTCCGCCCTCGAGCACAATCTCGTCCAGCAAGGCTCCTCGGCGAAGCTGTATTACGCGGGTCCGATGTTTCGCTACGAGCGCCCTCAGAAGGGGCGCCAGCGGCAGTTCTGGCAGATCGGCATCGAGTGCCTCGGCGCTGCAGATCCGAGCGTTGACGCCGAGGTGATCACGGTGTTGTGGCGCTTCTTCGAGACTATCGGGATCCCGGCGGCCAGCATGCGCCTGCTCATCAACTCGATGGGTGACGAGCACTGTCGCCCCGCGTACCGCGACAAAGTCGCCGCTCACATCCGAGAGCATTCTGCCGGCCTTTGCGAGGAGTGCAATCGTCGTGCGGACACGAATCCGCTACGTGCATTCGACTGCAAGAACCCCGCTTGCGCGACGATAATGGCGACTGCGCCGTTGTTGCGCGACGAGCTGTGCGATGAGTGCGCCGCGCACTACGCTGCGGTCAAGGTGCGTCTGGACATGCTCGGCATCCCGTATATCGAGGAACCAAAGCTGGTTCGTGGGCTCGACTATTACACACGAACGGTGTTCGAGGTCCAGGCTGACGCTGGGCTGGGGTCCCAAAATGCCATTGGCGGCGGTGGGCGCTACGACCGCCTGTTCGAGGAGTATGGTGGCAAGCCGACTCCCGGACTGGGCTTTGCTCTCGGATTCGAGCGCACGCTTCTGTGTATGGAGGCCGCCGGGGTGCAGGTGCCTGCGCTGCCGCGCTCGCAGGTATACGTCGCTCGCGTGAGCGATGATGTTGCCGAGGAGGTCTTCGGCATCACGCAGGCGCTTCGCGATGCGGGAGTGGCGGCCGAAATGGACCACCAGTCACGCTCGCTGAAGTCGCAGTTCAAGCAGGCCGATCGTTTGGGAGCGCAGTTCGTGGTCATATGTGGTCCCGAAGAGCTGGCCTGCGGCGAGGCGACAGTGCGCAATATGGGAACGAAAGAAGAATCGCGGGTTGCCGTGGCGGACCTTTCTGCCGCGCTTCGTGACCTGCTCGTCTAGGAAGAGGCACACGTATGCTCGACGCACGCTATTCGATCCGTTCGCATGTCAACGGTAGCCTCACCACGTCAGACGTGGGAGAAACAGTCGAGCTGGCCGGCTGGGTCGCCAAGCGCCGTGATCACGGCGGACTGATCTTCGTGGACCTGCGGGATCGATCGGGCGTGATCCAGTGCACGTTCGATCCTGACGCAAGCGGGGAGGCCTTCATGGTCGCCGAGCGCGTCAGGCCGGAATGGGTCGTGCAGTTGACAGGCACGGTCCGACGCCGCCCGGAGGGCACTGTGAACCCCAACATGCCGACCGGGCAGGTGGAGGTCATCATCACGTCGGCCACGGTCCTCAACACCAGCGAGACGCCTCCGTTCGAGGTCGAAGCGGGTATAGAGACTGACGAAGTCACCCGTATGCGTTATCGCTACATCGACATCCGTCGCCCCGAAGTACTTGCGGCTTTGCAGCTGCGCGATCGCGTGACCCAGCGCTTCCGCAAGTCGCTCGAGGTCCGAGGGTTCATGGAGGTCGAGACGCCGATTCTAGGCAAGTCCACCCCCGAAGGCGCGCGGGACTTCGTGGTCCCGAGTCGCATGAACCCCGGCAAGTTCTACGCTTTGCCGCAATCCCCTCAGCTGTTCAAGCAGCTGTTCATGGTCGCGGGGCTCGAGCGCTACTACCAGATCGCCCGCTGCTTCCGTGACGAGGACCTGCGCGCCGATCGTCAGCCGGAGTTCACCCAGGTCGACATCGAGATGTCTTTCG
>JAHIQC010000272.1 GCA_018902765.1 Actinomycetota bacterium
GTGATTGGACGCGAACGGGAGTCGCAAGATTCCGCTACTTCCGCTCTCGGGGGGAGTGGACGCTCTACTGGATGCGCGCCGATCTCGAGTGGCACATCTTCGATGACGTGCCCCCGACCTCGGACCTGGCAGCGCTCGTCGCGGTGGTCGATGAGAATCGGTACGGAGCGTTCTGGGGGTAGTCGAAGCCGACCGGCTCACCGTCGTTGGTATGTGACTCAGTGAAGACACCGCTGAACGCAAGGCCGCTTGCATGGCAGGCCGCCTGTATGTTGGTAATCACCACTGTGAATGCTCACTTTGAGTGGTACTATCTACCCGAGGTGACCAACATGAGTGTTCAGTCGTATCTCGAGCAGCACCACGTATTCTCACTTGAGGAGTTCAGAAGAGAGTTGGGCGAAGGTCGCACTTCGTACAACTTGTTGACTCGCGCGGTGAAGAGGGGCCACGCGGATCGGGTCATGCGAGGTGTCTATGTCTCGCGTACGGGCCAGTTCTCCGAGGTCGAACCCGATCCCTACCTCGTAGCCGCTGCGGTCTCGCACGACGTGCTCATGGTCTATCACTCTGCTCTCGAGCTTCACGGGCTCGCACACAGCCCGTCGCGTCGCGTCCAGTTCACGTCCTCCCGGCTAGCGACTCGATTCGCCTACAGGGACTCTGAGTACGAACGCTATCAGCGTCCGAAACTCCCGGCGTCGGGCGAAGTCGCTCAGTCCACGATGCTCGTTGCTCGACCGCAGGGAGTTGTCAGAGTCACCACCCGCGAAAGGACGCTCGTCGACTGCATCAATCATGTAGACCTGTCCGGTGGACTCGAAGAGGTTTCTCGAAGCCTCGCCGCGCTACCGTACGTGGATGCTTCGAGCGTGCTCGCGTACCTCAAAGCTCTCGGTAGTCCGACGGCAGTCGCCAGGACCGGCTGGCTCTTGGAGCAGCGAGCCAAGGAGTGGTACGTGAGCTCTGCCGCCCTCGACGAGATGCGCGCGATGCTCGGACGAGGGCCCTACTATCTTGCTCGCAGCAATGAGGCGGGGCGGTGGGTCCCGTCGTGGCGGATGTACCTACCATCCAACGCAGACGAGATCGAACGATGGGTGCATGAGTGATGAGACCGAATCTGCTCGACACCGCAGGCTATCAGCCTCGGACCGTTGAGAAGGTCGAGCGGCTGCTTGAGCTGCTCGCGGAGTTCGGAGGACACCCGTTCCTTGGCTCGAGAGCCAGGCTCCACGGAGGAACGGCCCTGAACGTCTTTCACCTCGGCATGCCGAGGCTTTCAGTCGATGCCGACCTGACCTACGTCGGACAAGTGACGAAGGAGGGGCTCGAGGCGGAGCGGCCCGAAATGGAGTGGGCTCTCACAGAACTCGGCACAAGACTCGGGTACAGCGTCTCAACGAGCGGCAAGGCCGCGCACTCGGGACGAACCTTCAAACTGCGATACGGCCGCGGCGACCGGCGAGATCTGATCAAGGTCGACCTCATCTACCTCAACAGGGCGCCGCTGCTCGACTACGAGCAGGCGATCTGCGGCATGTGTTCGCCCGAGACCTCGGTGATGACGCTCGCCCTACCCGAGCTGATCGCCGGGAAGACCAAGGCGCTTTTCGACCGGCTCGCAGTCCGTGATCTCTACGACGTGTATCGCATCCAGACGGGCGGGCTGCCCTCGTCGCTGGCCGCCGGCGATGATGAGCTCTATCGACTCCAGCGGCGTGTCCGAATCTACTACGCGTCGCTCTCGATGCCGTTTCCGTGTCCGATCGACGGCCGCGTCGTGGAGAAGTTCGCCTCACGTGCCAGCGAGGTCGAAGACGAGCTCTACCCCGTCCTGAACGCGCTCGACCGACCGACGCTGGAAACGATGATGGCGTCCGCCGCGCGCTACATCGACGAGCACGTCGCGCCCAAGGAGGACGAGGAGCAGGAGTACCTGCGGCGGTTGGAGGAGTCCTCGGAGTACGTCCCGAGATTGCTCTTCGCCCCCTGGCCTGCGGTGCTCGAGCGGGCGGAGGAAAGCCCCGCCGCGGAATGGAAGGTCATGAATCTGCAGAAGAGGCCTGCGGAACCCGAGGGCGACTATCCGGAGTGGTGACGGCCCCGAATTTGGTGCCCAATTTGGTGCCCAAATAGGTGGTGACTGTTGGGACCTATTGGGACTCACCTCAGCTCCGCCGGACCAACGAGTCCCAACGAGTACCAATAGTCACCAGCACAATCAGGGTTCGAATTCCCTTGGGGGCACCATATTACGAAGGATCTGCAGGTGCGATTGCCTGCGGGTTCTTGTGTTCTTGTGCCACAAAACAGTTATGTTAATCTATCTTAGCGCTCAGGGTAGTCTCCTGAGTTCCTTGACAGTTCGTAGCTGCAAAATGGGGAGGGGTTCGCGTGGGAAACGGAATTGGGTTTCGGCGCTTGCGGCCGTTTGGGGTTGCGGCAGCAACAATCGCACTGGCCGCAGCGTTCTTTGTGGCGGCATCGCCGGCTCTGGCTTTGGATACCGCGGTCTGGTCAGAGGCCTCTCCCGCTGCGGGGGCAGTCGTCTTGGTTAAGCCGACGGCACCTCGCGTCGTCGCTGACGACACTGCGAACATCACGAAGGCCACCGTCACAATGAACGGAACCCCGGCCAGTTTCGTGTACGTGGACTTCTATGTGGGGCATTTCTACTACGACGATGAGGCCGAATCCGACATATGGGTCATCGATGACTACACCAAGGCCCGAATCACCGGCTACTTCGCGTCGCGTGTCGTGGTCAATGGAATCAACACGATCGTCACGACAGTTACGAGTTCCAGGGGCGTCTCAACCTACACACGCACGTTCACTCACGGTGCGGTGACGGCCATCGGCGCCGTCTCGCCGTCCGCCGACACGGTGGTTCCGATCTCACCGGCGGACATCACCGTGGTCCTGAGCTCGGGTGCAACGTCTTTCGCTTCGGCGATGATGCTTGACGGGGTCGTGGTGCCCACGAATTACACGTCGGCGACTAAGACCTTCACGCACATGCCGGCTGCCCAGCTCTCTGCGGGATGGCACACAGCCGACTTTACGGCTCTGGATTCGTCCGGCGGTTCGGTATCGAGGAGCTGGAGATTCAAGGTCTCGCCGCCGATGTCCGACGGCGGGGATTGCCAGGCGTGTCACAGCGGCTACCCTGCGGCGCACCCCGTGCCTGACTGTTCCGTGTGTCATACCCGCGGCTACACAGTGCAGGGTGGTACGCATGGGAGGGAGATCCCGACAGCGGCTGGCTGTATGGGTGACGGCGGATCGGAACAGGACGACGCGTGCCATAGGCTCGACCATTCGAGTGATGTGAACTGGGGCATATGGGGCGCCGGACCGTTTGCCTGCGCCGACTGCCACTCCTCGGCGTATCCGAACGTTGCGAACCACGTCGAGGTCTCCAGCAACGACTCCCACCTTTCGACCACAACCGGATGCGCTCTGTGCCACGAAGCGTCACTCATCGACGAGCACGGCAAGTACCCGGCCCAGGCCGTTATCAAGTATCAGTGCACCGAGTGCCACACCTCTTCGGCGCGCCAAGTAGTCAAGGACGCGGTAGCGGCCAGAAGCACCGCTTGCGATTCGTGTCATGCGGGCGGTGGCACGCACCCCGGAGCGAACCACAGCGGTAGTGATGCGTTCACCCGCGACTACACCGCGAACTTCCCAGTGCGGTGGGGAGGCAAGACGGCAAACTATGCTTTCGGCTGCGCCCCGACGCCTGCGGCCGGTCAAACGGTCTGTCATGACGTGAGCAACCTCGCCTCATTGCACTCGCGCCTCCCCGATAACGGATGCACGGTATGCCACGGAGATAGTGGCGCCACTCCGGCGGGGGCGAATGAGTGCCTTACGTGCCACGGTACGGGATGGTACAACCCGTCCATTTCAAAGGGCACTGTGGCCCGGCCGGGACGTGACTACTCGACCAGCGGCACCGTGACTCGCGTCGGCGGCAGCGGCTCGGACAACTTCAGTACGGTTGCGACGAATGACAACGCCACCTCGTACCTGCGATTCGCCTCGACCAACGCCGAAGCGATGTTCGGTACCGGATTTTGGTGGCTTAACCCGAACACGGCCAGCGTCACCAGCGTACAAGTGTTGTTCCGCGCGATGAAGCTCGCGACAGGTACAACCAACTCCCGGATGACGGTCGTGTTGAATGTCGGCGGCAACACGTATGTGAGCCCCGCGGCGGTCAGCAACCCCGGCACAGCCGCGTATGCGCAGTACACCTATACGTTTGCTACGAATCCCAAGACCGGACTTGCTTGGACGCCGGCGGACTTGAATGATCCCGGGAGTGCGAACGGCTTGAGGGCCTTTGGTGTGCGGCAGACGGCCGCAGACAGCGCGAACATCGGTGTCACTGAGGTGCTGCTCAAAGTGAACACGCCCGACACGAACTACACGACTGCACCGAAAGCAGGCGGGAACGCGCATCACTATGGTGACTACCTGCGCAGTCCCGAGACCTCTGCTGGGGTGTGGTCGAGCGCCATCTACACGCAGTACTGCTACGATCGCTGCCACGCCTTCCCTAACGCGATCAACTACTACGGTGATGTCCTCAATTCGCCGACGTACTCGCCGTTCAGAGCCTACGAGGGCACCCAGATGTGGTCTTCGCTCATGGGCGATCCGAACGGCAACAGTCCAGCCGAGCGGAACCTGACGCTTGAGCCTATCGAGCTGCCGCAGGGTACGCCGAAACTTGAGTTCATGACCAACTACTCGCTCGGCACTGGCGACTTTGGGTACGTCGAGTTGTCCACAGATGGCGGTTCTAGCTGGGCCCAGCTGGATGGAACACAAGGCGGGGCCCCAGTTTCCGCCTACACGGGGACGGCTGGCAGCTGGCGACTCGCAAGCTATGATCTATCCGGCTACGCGGGACAGGCAGTGACACTTCGCTTCCGCTACATGAATACGGCATGGGCCACGAATGCCGGGTGGTGCATCGACAACGTGAACGTTTCGAACGGCGGTGAGGTGTTGTTCAGTGACGACGCCGAGACGCTCAAGCCCGAATGGAACCCGGCATCCCATTGGAGGCGCATACAGTACGCGCTCAGGTGGCTCGGCTAGATCCGCACCGCAGTCGACTGATTTGGCGGGGGCCCGTATCGCGGGCCCCCGCGTTCTGCGTCAGAACCCGATTGTGCATCGAGAACGTGCCCCAACGAAGCCCCTCCCATCGCGCCGCTTGTCGAATGATCCTGGAATCTACCGAGGAATACCGGATGCGACCTGTTGCGGCACGAGCCGCCAAATAGGGGCGACGTGCACAAGCCGAAGGTCTTGGTCATCGGTGGTAGGGCGGCGGGGCTGACCGCGGCGATCACTGCGGCACGTCAGGGCGCCTCGGTCACGCTCCTCGAGGCGGGTCCTCGCGTGGGGCGCAAGATCCTCGCACGTGGCAACGGCCGCTGCAACCTGTCGAACTCCTCGGCGGGGCCTTTGGCCTACAATCATCCCCAGTTCGTGGAGCCTGTGCTTGCGGCGTCTCCCGCCGATGGCGTGCGCGAGTTCTTTGGCGAGATGGCGCTTGTGACGTTGGCCGGCGCCGAGGCGAGAGCGTGAGGCCTCGGTCTCGACATCGGATCGAGGGGGGCCCGCCACCGGTCTAATTCCAGTGCCCGATTCGGTGCCTGACTCCCTGTGACTGTTCTCCACCCACTGAGACTCCCTGTTATCTCTTGGGGGCGAAATCCCTGCTAGCGGGGGCAGAAAGGGCAGTAGTCGGGTACGAACTGGGGCGCCGTGTTACGGTCAGGCACAGATTCGAATCCCCTTGGGGGGCACCAAGATTTCAGTAGGGCCCGTTGCGAAAGCAGCGGGCCCTACCTGTGTGAGTACCCGCGCGAGGGAGTGCTGTGAGGGCCATGACGGGGCGCCAGAACAGCCGATCGCCCCCAGGCACAAGAATCTCGGCACTTTGGTCCCGGGCCCCTCAACAGCCGATGAGGTCTCGGTGTGGATACGGGCGCGTCTATTCATCTGAGTGCATATATGGGCGGCGTTTTTGCATCATATATTGGGCGAGCTTGCCCTCGTAGTCATATTTATGTATACTTGACTCATCCCTGGTTCATTTCACACGTGTTTGGGCGGTCTTCTTTTGCCGTCCATCGCGAGCCGCGGCTTGCACGCCAAACGGCGGACTGAGGGTGTCCGACCCCCACCAAACGGAGGCAACGGAATGATGAAGATGCGGAACGTTCTACTCGCCACGGCGATGCTCGCAGCCATGGCTCTGCTCGCCGGATGCGGCGACACCGGCACGGCCGACGCCAACGCCAGCGCAGAGAAATTCGTGTACGCCAACTCTGGGGCCTACAAGCCCTTCAGTTTTGATGAGGGCGGCGAGATCGTCGGCTTCGACGTGGATATCGCCAACGAGGTTGCCAAGCGGATCGGCCGCGAGCCGGTCATGCAGTCCCCGGTCCCCTTTGACGCACTGATCCAGGGGCTTAAGGCGGGCAAGTACGATGCGCTCGTGGCTTCGCATGGCATCACAGACGAGCGCAAGGAGGTCGTTGATTTCTCTCGGCCGTACTATCGCTCGGGAGCACAGATCTTCGTTGTCGACAGCAACTCGTCGATCAACGCCGCATCTGATCTTGCGGGCAAGAAGATCGGCGTCGTCAAGGCGTCGACCTACCTCGAGCTCGCCAACTCGCTGACTGATCAGGGCAATGTCACGACCTATGACAGCGATGTCATCGCGCTTGCGGATCTTGAGACCGGTCGCGTCGACGCTGTCATCACCGACAAGCTCGTCGGGCTGATTGCGAAGAGCGGATCGGGCCTGCCGATCAAGGCCGTTGGTGATGTCCTCCAGCAAGACGAGATGGGAATCGTAGTCCAGAAGGGCGATACCGAGCTCATGAGCGCGATCAACACCGCTCTGGACGCCATGATCGCTGATGGCACCTACGAGGAGATCAGCATCCGCTGGTTCGACGAGAACATCCTCGGCGAGTAGCGCTTTCGCGTCCCAACCCGGCAAAGGCCGGGACCCGACCATATTCACGGGGGGCTGGCCACTGACGGCAGCCCCCTTTCTTGTCAGGAGACACACACGTGGATTTCTTTAGCTTTGCGCAGGAGTACCTTTGGGGATTCCTGATGGCGACTCGCTTGACGCTACTGCTGACCGCGGTCTCCCTCGCGCTCGCCGTGGTCATCGGGTTGTTGTTCGCGTTCCTCAAGATCTCAAAGAGCCGCATCGCGAATCTCGTTGCCGACGCGTACATCGGCGTCACCCGAGGTATGCCGCTGATCGTGCAACTGATGTTTCTCTACTTCGGCATCAGTGAGCTGGTTGTACTCAGCCCCTTTTGGGCGGGCACGCTCGCGCTGGCGTTCCACTCGGGCGGTTACGTTGCCGAGATACTCCGTGGCGCCATACAGAACATCGACAGCGGGCAGACCGAGGCAGCGCGTTCTTTGGGAATGTCGCGCCGCAAGACCATGGCGCTCATAGTCCTGCCGCAAGCGTTTCGTCGCGCCCTGCCGTCGCTCGGTAACCAGTTCATCATCGGCTTGAAGGACAGCACACTTGTCGCCTACCTCGGCGTCCCCGAGCTGTTCAGCAAGGCCATGACGGCCGCAGCGGCCAACTATAGGCCGTTTGAGACCTACCTTGTGGCTGGCACCTACTACCTCGTGCTGGTCATCGTGTTCACCTGGATGGTCAACAAGCTCGAGAAGCGGCTCACTCCCGACCGACAGGAGGCCGCAGCATGAGTGTTATCGACATCAAAGGCCTACATAAGAGCTTCGGCGACCTGCATATCCTCAAGGGCATCGACCTTACGATCGAGACAGGCAAGGTCGTCGTCATCATCGGGCCGTCCGGCTCGGGCAAGAGCACGCTTTTGCGGTGCATCAACTTTCTCGAGTACCCGGACGCGGGCGAGATTCGCGTGAACGGCGAGCTTATCGACCCTAAGGCAAGCAACTTGGACAAGGTCCGGCAGCACATGGGCATGGTGTTTCAGCAGTTCCAGCTCTTCCCGCACAAGAACGTGCTGCACAACGTCACGATCGCGCCCATCAACGTGAAGGGCATCACGCACAAGAAGGCGAATGCCGTTGCGCGCGACCTGCTCGCGAAGGTCGGTCTCCCCGACAAGGAGA
>JAHIQC010000273.1 GCA_018902765.1 Actinomycetota bacterium
CAACGAGGTCACGCGCGGGAAGATCTCGCCCGTGGCGATAGCGATGTCGCTGATGGTGCCGATATCGGTGCCGTCCGCATCAAGGACGGGCTTGCCCAGCATCTGGGACAGATAGATCATGGCTGCTCCCTCCCTTCCGGAATGAAAGCGCGAACGCGTGTGTGCGTGCGCGGCCGGCAGGTCGTGTGCGGGGTCCCGTACCCCCACACTCGGGAGTCGGGACCTAGGGACTCGGAGGTCTCACGTAGGTCCTTGTCTATACGGTAATAGGCCTGACAAACGAAAAACGCCCCTACGTCCGGGAGCGGACGAGGAGCGGGCAGCACACCCAAAAGGGCGCACTTCGCGCGGGAACAGGTACAAGACCGACTAAAATCTCGGCCCGATGTCCCGCGACTCCCTCCCTCGTCGAGGATTAGGCACTGTCCGACGTAGGGCGCGCCCGCGGCGTTATGCGCGGGACGCAGCGGGAGAAAGTCCCGCCTGCAAAGCCCAGCCACCTTAGCCTTCGCCTTAATCCGGCAAGGGCTGTTCTACCCATTGGCGTCTCTCGACATTTCCGGGCAGTGGCCTGTGTTCGAACAGGAGCCGCACCGTAACGGACGAAGCCTGCGTGATCGAATGTCAACGCTCGCCGGTGCATGTCGCACGCGGTGAGCAGACGAATTGTACGCCCAAGCAGGGGTATCTCGCAAACCCCGGGCGTGTCCATATCTGCCGAGGAAAGGCGCCGGTCCGAGCTTGGCGTCAGCCCTGGCGAGCTGCGATCCACGCCGCCGCGAACTCGGCCCAGCCGTCTCCGCGACGCCCGGTCGTGGCGGCCACGTTATCGTATGCCGCTGCGGCCTCGCAGACCCGAGCATCCTCGGTCGCCTGGCCCACGACGACGCACAATGCGGTCTCCTCGGCCATCTTCACGTCGCTGGCTGAGTCGCCGATCGACAGGACGTTTGCGCGGGCGAGGCCGCGTCGGGCGAGGTCCTCGGCAAGCGCGCCTGCTTTGGAGACGCCGGCGGGCATGAGGTGATATGCGTGGACTTCGGAAACGTCGGTGAGCGTGGTGGAAAGTGGGTGGATGATGCCATTGTCCACGAGGCAGATGGCCAGATCCAGTTCGTCGAGCACGGCCTGGCCTGCCACCACGTCGAGTGAGCCGCGTAGGACGTGCGTCGCTTCGCGGTTCAGATGGTAGGGGGCGTGGTTCTCGATCTTGCCAGGGAACGCTTGGCGCAGCGCATCGAGGGCACCAGCGCGTTCGATGGCCTGAAACGGCGTCTCGCCCGCGCGCAGTGCGTCGGCGCCCCACACGCCCGTGCGAAAGATCGGATCGTCGCCGCGATCGGGGACCACGACGCAGCCGAGCTCGGCGATAAAGCCGCGCCAGCCGCAGAGCCGCGCGATCTCGGCGATCTGGATACGGTTGCGGCCGGAGCACACGACGACCGTGAGTCCTGCGCGATTCACGTCCACGATCGCGGCGGCGGTCGTAAGCGACGGCTGTGTGTCAGCGTCCACGAGCAGCGAGCCGCCCAGGCCGAGCAGGGTGCCGTCCAGGTCCGTGTAGAGTATCTCGGCCGCAGCGAGCGCACTCGGCGCGAGTGGATGTGCGGACAGATGCGGTATCGAGTGGTTCATGGGCTCCTCGGCAGGTGAGGGGAGTGATGGGGCTAATCCTGTCTACATGGATTCTAGCGCAGGCGCTGACGCGGCGCGGGCGGCCCCTGTTCGGCCAGCGGTGATGCACTTGGAGCGCGTACGCGATATAAAGGAAGCCGCTTTTGGACACGCGCTCATTTGGAGGCGACAGATACGTGAAGGACGAGTTCGATCTACCTTATCCGCAGTACCGCTGTCCGCAGTGCGACCGCGATCTGCCGTTGAATGAAGCACGCATGACTATCACGTGTGCCGAGCACCAGCCCGACGCCGATCTGTCGTTCGTCGTGCGCGAGGCGCGCCGCGGGGACAAGTCGTCTATCGAGGCCATCTGCGACAAGGCGCTAGGCGAGGTCGAGGTCGACACGTTCGGCAAGACCTTCGACGTCATGCGGGGCGTCAACCTCATAGCCGAGGTCGACGACAAGCTCGCGGGCCTGCTCTCGCTGGCGATCGATCGCGGGGAGCTCGTGATCGTGTTGCTCTCCGTGTATCCCGAGTTCCAGGGCCATGGCGTGGGCTCGGCCTTGCTGCGAGCTTCGACGGCATACGCCCGTGAGCACGGCATCCAGTGCATCCGCGTCGGCGTTTCGAACGACGACATCCCGCTTATGTACTTCTACCAGCGTCATTCCTTCGCGATCTATGACATCGCGGTGGGCAAGCTCGTGGATGATTCGGGCTCGGCGGTGGCTGGCTTTTCCGGCATCCCGTCGCGCGATGAGATCCGCCTGCGCCGTCCGATCTGCCCCTCCTGCTAGCGAAACGTCGGCTGCTCGATTCGCGGGCCGGCCGGCCAATGAAAGCTCGAACGCACCCGACGATTGGATTGCCCATGTTACGCCTCCGCCGAACCATCGCCTGCCTCGCCGTGCTCGTTTTGAGCATGAGCATGCTCACCGGTTGCGCGAGCAAATCAGCAGATACATCCGCTGCCGAGGAGCCCGCGAAGCTCGCGCCCATTCGCATCGGAGTGCTTCCGACCGAGGACAGCTTGCCGCTGTGGGTTGCGGACAAGGAGGGCCTGTTCGCTGATGCCGGCCTCGATGTCAGTTTCGTGAACTTCCAGGCGGCCGCTGAGCGCGATGCGGCCTTCACAGCAGGCGAGATCGACGCGTTCATGGGCGACATGATCGCAGCAGCACTCCTCGAGCAAGGCGGTTCAGGCGCGACCATCGGCACGATCATGCTTGGCGGGACTCCGGCCGAGGGTCGTTTCGGCATAGCGGTTCCCGCCGACTCTGCGTATCAGGACTTGAGCGCGCTTGCCGGAGTGCCGGTCGGCACCTCTTCGGGCACGATTCAGGAGTACGTGCTCGACGGTCTCATGCGACAGGCCGGTGTCCCGGCCGACAAGGTCGTCACCGAGGAGGTCAAGAAGGTGCCCGTACGCTTTGAGCTGCTCATGGCGGGCAAGCTCAAAGCCGCCGCACTTCCCGAGCCGTTCCTGTCGCTCGCCGAGGCGCAGGGCGCCAAGATCATCGCATCGGATACCGAGGGTGAGAACCTGTCCCAGACGATCCTCGGCTTCTCAGACAATTACCTGGTGGCGCCCGGCGGCATCGAGGCCATGACGGTTCTGCTCGACGTGTGGAACGAGGCTGTCACCTTGGTCAACGCAAGCCCCGACGCCTACCGAGCGACTCTCGTGGAGCAGGCGAGACTGCCTGAGCCCATCAAGGACTCGTACAAGATAAGCGTCTATCCGATGGCCGACTCGCCCAGCCAGGCCCAGGTCGACGCGGTGCTTGCGTGGATGGACGCCAAGAAGCTTCTAGGCAAGCCCGTGAGCTTCGAGGACCTGGTCATGGTCACCCCGTAAGGGAACGAGCATTCGTGGCATCGGTCGAGTTCTCTGAGATAGGGCACACCTACGCCGGAGTCGGGCGATCGACGCGGGCCTTGGACGGCGTTGAGTTGAGTGTCGCGCAAGGCGAACCGGTATCGATCATCGGCCCCAGCGGCTGCGGCAAATCGACGCTACTGCTACTGGCAGCGGGCATGCTGACGGCCTCGACCGGCAGCGTCCAGGTTGATGGCCAAGCAGCGAACGGCCCGCGCAAGACCACAGCGCTCATCTTGCAGGACTTCGGCCTGCTGCCCTGGAAGACCGTGCTCGCGAACGCCGCGCTCGGGCTGCAAGTGCGCGGAGTCGCGCGGCGCGATCGCCGTGAGCTATCGATGCGTTCGCTCGCGCTGGTGGGCTTGGCCGAGTTCGCGGATGCGTACCCCGGCGAGCTGTCCGGGGGCATGCGGCAGCGGCTCGGACTGGCGCGCGCCATCGCTTTAGATGCCGACCTATTGCTCATGGACGAGCCGCTCTCGTCGCTCGATGCACTCACGCGTGAGGACCTGCAGGATCTTCTGCTCGAGCTGTGGCGCACACGCGGACACGCCTCGCTACTGGTCACACACTCGATCGCAGAGGCGGTGTTCCTTGGCAGGCGGGTCGTCGTGGTCTCGCCGCGTCCGGGGCGCATCACCGCCATTGTGGACAACCCGGGCATGGGCATGCCCAATCACCGCATGACCGAGGAGTTCTTTCGCAAGGTCACCGAGGTGCGCGAGCTGTTGGTGGCCGAAGGCGCGCTTCATCAGGCAGGTGAAGTCCTGTGACTACAAGTCCGCTGCGTCGGGTGCTCGGCTACCTCGCTGCGAGCGCCGCTTTGCTTGTCGGCTGGGCGCTGCTCGCCGCAGCCGTCCACTCGCCGGCGCTTCCCGGCCCTGTCTCCGCGATCACGGAGTTTGCCGCGACATTC
>JAHIQC010000019.1 GCA_018902765.1 Actinomycetota bacterium
AGACCGTCGATGAAGAAGGTATGCGCGCCTTCCTCGACCAGGCTGTCGTCATACCCTTCCGACGTTAGCACCGTCAGTGTTCGCCGTTCGTTCGATCCTAGCGTACGTAAACTTCACTTTCGTGCAGTGACCCCATGCAGGTGACGATCCTTGCGATTGTAGTAAACGGCGTTCCCGTCCTGAGCCTCCATCAGACCCGATCCGCGGCCTGGAAGCGGCTCATGAGATTCATAGACGCGAAATGGCCGGAGCGCCTGGGAGCGATGCTTCCCCCTGCCGAAGACGAAGCGAAGGCGCGCATGTTCTTTCGCGAGGAAGATAAAGACCTGTACGCGATCATCGACGCCGACATATCAGAGCTGCACGATGCCTTGGGGTGGGTCAAAGATCCCGTCGTTGGTTAGCCCGTCACGCGATCGCCCTCGAAAAGCTGGGCCGCCCACCGATCGAGATCGCAGCCACGTCCTGAACGTCACCGAAGTTCAGGACGTGACCGAGCCCGGGCAGTGCGATCGGGCGCTATCTGTAAGCCGGACAAGCAACTGACCTGTTCGACCGCCGTGCCAGCGGGCTGATTGCCAAGGGCGCGGCCGGATTTTGCGTCGGCGCAACGGGTGTCAGTCGGTGTCGGCCTCTATGGAGAGATGTGCAGCGGCTGTCATCTATCGCCCCGGCGCGGAGGAATCGGAGGTGAGCCAAGGCCCTTAACGGCAAGCCCCGAACTGGCGAGGGGTGGCGCAACGCCTCACGCCCGCTCAGCAGCCCTGGATTATCAAGCATGGTGTAAGCTGACGGCCGAGCCGGCGGGGGGCAAGACGCACCGGATCCCCTGTCTGGAACACGGTGGCGTTCGTGCGCTAACTCTCGGGGATGACGGCTGAGCCGTACAAGCGCTGGTCGCGGGCGCACCTGTCGGCCACGCGGGATGATGAAGAATCTGGCAGGCACGAAATGAGACACGCAAGGATGGAGATTCGACCCTGAGAAGCACCAAACTTCGGCTGCACCTTCTCGCGAGCCGCACTCACAAGTGGCTCGCGATCATTGTCGGCGCGCAGCTTCTTTTGTGGTTCGCGAGCGGCGCGTTGATGAGCTTCTTGCCCATCGATCGAGTGCATGGCGATCACCTTGTGGACCGCAAAGCCGTGGCGCCCTTGCCTCGCGGCGTGGCGCTCGTCCCACCATCAGTGATCGTCGCGGCGACCGGGACGCGGATCGAGACCGTGAGCTATCGCATGTGGCTTGGCCGCCCGGTCGCTGAGGCGACAACGGCCCGAGGGACGCGGCTGTTCGACGCGAGAACGGGCGCACTGTTGCCCGCCCCAACTGCGGCGCAAGCCCAAGCGGTAGCGAGGGCCGCCTGGCGGAGCAACGATCACCCAAGTGTGAACGTGGAACTGATCGATCGCGCCAGTCCCGAATATCGCGGCACGCTTCCCGCCTGGCGTGTGACGTTCGCCGATCCGGACTCCACTCGGATCTTCGTGGCGGCCGATACCGGCCGGATTGCGGCGGTGAGGACAGGCACGTGGCGGCTTTATGACTTCTTCTGGAGCCTTCACATCATGGATTGGAAGAATCACGAGGACTTCAACACGCCATGGCTTCTAGGGTTTGCGCTCGGCGGCCTCGGACTTTGGCTTGGCGGGGCCGTGCTTCTTGGCCTCACCTCAAGATTTGTTCGCCAGACAACGCTAAGCTGGAAATACTGAGAACATCCTAGGCGACGAGCCGAAGTCTGCCGTTCGGGTCGTGGAGTGCTCGGTACCCGCGGTTGCCGCTGAAAGATGCATCTTCCCAAAGGTAGTCACCTGTGAGGCCGATATGCGACCAACCCAGAGGTGAGACGTGCGCTAGCAGTGTTTCGTCGATCTCAATTCCCGAGTACCGCAGGCGATCGGCGGCCCGGCCGAGATAGAGGGCATTCCAGTATGCAATGGCGGCGATGAGCAAGTTGAGCCCAGATGCGCGGTATTGCTGGTTCTCAAGAGTTCGATCGGTGAACCGGCCCTGGCGGTTGGTGTAGACGGCGTCTGCCAGAGCGTGCCGGGCCTCTCCCTTGTTCAATCCGGCTTGGCAGGCGCGGCGCAAATCCGGCTGTTCCAGCCAGTCGAGCGTGAACAACGTCCGCTCGATGCGGCCAAGTTCGCGAAGGGCAAGGTCAAGCTTGTTCTGCCGGCGATAGGCGGAAAGCTTGCGCAGGATGATAGATGGAGCAACAGTTCCTTCCCGAATTGAGGCGGCCATTCGGACGAGATCATCCCACTCTGCCTCAATGGTGCCGACCTTGATCGCCTGGCCGAACAGACATTCGATGCCTTTGTAGTTTGCACCGGATACGATGGTTCCGAGCCGCCGGTCTGCAAGATCACGCATTCGAGGGACGAAACGGAACCCGAGCAGGTGGCACAGGCAAAGACATGATCCGACGCACCGCCGGTATCGGTATACAGCTCCTTCAGTGGCAATTCGCGGGCCCCTAGCATCAGGCCGTCGAGCACGTATGGGGCTTCGTTTGCGGTGGCAGACATGATGCGCGAACTGAACGAGGCAAAATGGTCGGAAAGGTGCGAGTGTCCGTCGTCGGGACATTTGGCGCAGATGGTTGCGCAGAGAAGAGGAGATCGGGCCTCGTCTGGGGTTGATGTTTAGGCGGCGAGCTTGCGGTGAAGCAAGCGTCGCTGTTCGATGGTCTTTCGCTTGATGCGTTTCCTCCGTTCGATAATGGCGGCGGCCCTGCCGAAATAGGCGTCGGCCGGTGTCACGTTGTCGAGGCTCTCGTGATAGCGGCGATGGTTATAATGCTCGACGAAGGCCTCGACCTGCCGTTCGAGATCGCCAGGCAGGAAGTAGTGCTCCAGCAGGATGCGGTTTTTCAGGGTCTGGTGCCAGCGCTCGATCTTGCCCTGGGTCTGGGGATGTAGCGGAGCGCCGCGAACATGGCTCATGTCATGGGCTTTGATCCAGTCGGCGAGTTCGCCGGCGATGTAGCTCGGTCCGTTGTCGCTGAGCAGCTTTGGTTTGTGCCTGACGGTGGCGTGGTCGCAGCCTGAGGCTTCGAGCGCGAGTTGCAGCGTGTCGATCACGTCCTCGGCCCGCATCGTGGTGCACAGCTTCCAGGCGATGATGTAGCGCGAGAAATCGTCGAGCACGGTGGAGAGGTACATCCATCCCCAGCCGATGATCTTGAAGTAGGTGAAATCGGTCTGCCACATCTCGTTCGGGCGGCTGGTCTTGCGATGGAACTCGTCGGCCGCCTTGACCACGACGAAGGCCGGGCTGGTGATCAGGTCATGCGCCTTGAGCAGGCGGTAGACCGTTGATTCCGAGACGAAATAGTCCTTCTCATCGGTGAAGCGCACCGCCAGTTCGCGGGGCGACAGATCGGACTGCTCCAGTGCCATCTCGACGATCTGGTCCTGAATGGCGCCGGGGAGGCGGTTCCAGACCCGGCTCGGCGCGGAAGGACGATCCTCCAGCGCCTCGGGGCCGCCTTCGAGATAGCGATCATACCATCGGTAGAAGGTCCGCCGCGCGACGCCCAACTGGTCGAGGGTCCGCTTCGCCGGCAGGTGCGACTGCTCGACGATGCGGATGATCTCCAGCTTCTCGGATCCCGGATACCTCATTCGGGGTCTCCCCCATCCGCGATCATGCTTTTTTTCAGCAGCCGGTTTTCGAGCGTGAGGTCGGCGACGGCCTCCTTCAGGGCACGCGCCTCACGGCGCAGATCCTGTACCTCGCCGCTCGTCGCGGCACGGGCGGTGTCGCCCGCCAGCCGACGCTTCCCGGCCTCCATGAACTCCTTTGACCAAGTATAATACAAGCCCTGGGCAATGCCCTCCTTGCGGCACAGCTCCGCGATGCTGTCATCGCCGCGCAAGCCCTCCAGAACCACGCGGATCTTGTCCTCCGCCGAGAAATGCCGGCGTGTCGCGCGCCGGATATCCTTCACCACCTGTTCGGCCGACGCCTTGGGTTTGCGGGCCGATTTTACGCTTGAGGATTTGGGCTTCATCTTCGTTCCTTCGTCACTACGACGAAGCCCAAATCCTCCTTACATCACAACCTCAAATCTGTGCCATTGGCGCTGACGGCGGACACCGTACCGCATCCTCATCGCCGAGATCGACGACCGCAGTGACCATGTCACCGCCTGCGGCCCGCACCATTTCAACAGTTTCCTGATCGGCCTCCGCCTTCAGGTCACAACCGACGATACGTGCACCCTCCTTTGCGAAGAGCACTGCAGCGGCAC
>JAHIQC010000020.1 GCA_018902765.1 Actinomycetota bacterium
ATCAGAATCGGCAGCCCGCAGTCTGTCAGGTCGTCTACGCCGATGGCGAGACCAGCCTCGTCAACATTGCGTTTGCGTCCGGGCGAAATTTGCGCGGGCGCTGGCAGGTCGTGTCTTGGCACCAATCGCCCTAGCCGGACCTCCGCTCCTCGGCTAACTAGCGTTTCGAGCAGAACGCCAGGAGCTACAATGACCTGAAAGCGCTGAGCGCCTGCTCAAGCGCAACACGTTAGACGGTGAGGTATTTCGTGAGACTTGGAACCCGCCTCCTCGCACGAACCCTCGTGCTCATGATTGCGTTCACAATCCTCGGCGCAATCGCGTATTCCTTCCCGCAGTCCATCCAATCCTTCTTCGTCGTCTACGAGCCAGCGTGGCTTGCCACCAACAGCCTCACCAGCAGTTACACCGACTTCCCGGCCAGCGAGTTCTTCTTCGCCTTCCTCATCCAGAACTTTGTGGTCGCGCTTGTGATCTCTGGGCTCTGGGAGATGCTCCGTGCGACCAAGCGGGCTCTCACCTCGGCCCGAAGTGATCATCCTCCCGTCTAACTAGCGCTTCGAGCAGAGCGCCAGGAGCGGTATTGTGATGAAAGCGCTGAGCGCCTGCTCAAGCGCAACACGTTAGGCGAAGCGACGGAGGTGACACGGTGCGACTCATCTGCACTCTCTCTCTGGTCGCCCTGCTGTTCACTGCAGGGTGTACGGCCGCGCCCATCGAGAGCGCTAACACATCGGAGCAACCCATCGCGGATCGCAGCCAGGATGCGACGTATACCCTCAAGGGCTGGCTTGTGCCCAACGAATCCGTACGATTTGCGCATCCCTCGATCGCCAGACCTGTTGGAACCGTTGGCTACTTCGCCGTCTCAGTTACAGGGGACGACCCTGCAGGCGACTTGGGCACCGAGAATGTCTATGCGACCTCGGCGACTAAGTTCGACATCGAGTTCGATCCGTTTGACCGGCAGGCCGATGCCGGCAATTGGTTGTGGATTGACGTCCGCAACATCGATGGAGAGCCTGTGGCGACTAGGGTGTACGCACCAGTCGGGATTGCTCGATAGCAGCTGGCGCTCGCCTGATTTCAAGTTTGAAGTGCAACACTTCCTCTGAGCGCGCCTACGATTGTGCATAGCACTCCTCCGGTGTCCTGTAGCCCAGCCGCTTCCTCGGTCGTGAGTTGAGCTTGCCGGCGATGGCGTCGAGATCGGCCTGCGTCACGTGGGCCATGCTCTTCCTCTTGGGCAGGTACTGGCGGATCAGCCCATTCGTGTTCTCGTTGGTTCCGCGTTCCCAGGAGTGGTGCGGGGTGGCGAAGTAGAACGGCACCCCTGTGGCATCCTCGGTGACCTTGTAGCCGTGGAACTCCGTGCCGTTGTCGGCGGTGATCGTCAGAAACCTGCCGGGCTGCCGCTCGATGAGCTCGACCGTGCGCGCGGATGCGTCGGCGGCGCAGTGGCGCACGAGTTTGCCCATCTGCAGGAAGCCCGTCTTGCGCTCGACCACAGTCAGAGCACTGTGCCGTCCATGGTCGTCACCCATGATCGTGTCGATCTCCCAATGACCGACCGTCTCCCTGGTCTCGACTTCGGGCGGTCGCTCGGAAATGTGGCGTTTACCTGGGAGTCTTCCTCGCGAATCATGAGAACCGTTGCGTTTGCGGCGCTTCTTGGTCGCCTGTCGCATGTGGGTCCACAGCTCTCCACCACACCGCTTGTCGTGCCACACCCGCAGGTAGATGGTCTCGTAGCTGATCGACAGCAGTCCGTGCAGCCTGAGCCACCCCGAGACCTGCTCCGGGCTCCAGTCGGCCTCGATCAACTCGTCGACCAGTAGCCAGTCCTCGGCGCAGAAGTGGGAGTTGCGCCGGCTTCGACGCCGTCGGGCGACCGCATAGGAGTCGGCCTTGTCAGGGCTGTAGCGCCCCTGGGTCGAAAGGTTGCGCCTGACCTCGCGGGAGATGGTGGCGGGGGAGCGACGCAGCTCTACTGCGATCTCGCGGATCGACAACTTCCGCTTCCTGAGCGCGGCTATGGCGTATCTTTCACTTGAGGTGATCTGGCGATACTTCATGCGCGGTTCCCCTGTTCTTGGCGGGATGGAGGAACCTGAAGTGTCCCAGATTGCCTCACCCACCCGGGGCGGGGGTGTTGCACTTAGTATCTGAATCCGCGTCGCCTAACAATGGCTTCAACCTGACGGCCAGGAGGTAGACTGACCTGAGGGCGCCTGCGCCGCAGGTTAAGCCAAACACGTTAGACACAGCTATGGCCGCAGCTACTCGAGACGTTGTCTACTCGCAGACGAAGACGCCGATCTGCGTCACGCCATCTGACTCGAAGACAGGTATGACCCTGTCCTGGCCCGTCTGCTCGGCCTGCAGCCTCAACGCTTCTTCGGGAGAGGCGGGCGTCGGACCCTCGAGGTCGGCGCGAACCGAGTAGCCGGTCTTGCCATTTGTTGCGCACACCTTGATGAGGTCAGGCTCGCGATAATCGTACGGCGTCCCGGTCGGCGTCCCGTACGTGTGTCCACTCGCATTCGTGGGCCACAAGTCGGATGTGGGCACGGATGTCCGCGCGGCCGTCAGAGTGCGGTTGTCAGCGTGGTAGGCACCGACACAAACGGTGACTAGCGCTGCAAGGCCAGCGAGAGTCACGAGCGTCAACCCAATCAGCACCGGAACCGTCCTGAACCTGCGAAGCATGAGGATCGCCTCCCATCGGCACGCGCCTACACAGTCAGTGTGCCCGCTCGGTATCCGCGAGGCCCGCGCTGCCCTCGTAACGTTATGGTTCCGTTAACTCGCCACAGCAGGCCATCTAGGGCGTGTCTAACCCGCGCGTCAACACAGACAACGCGGCCGAGCAGGGGTATCCTCGGCATGGAGGGGCGTGTGGCCGCGTTGCTGGTTACGCGCAATGACGTTAGCCGTAGAATCGCATCCGAACCGGGGGTTGGAAGCGTGCAGAGGTCAGTCTCATCCATCCAAGGCCGACGTTCCCGGTTCGTGGGGATGTGTGCCGGGGGACTCATGGCTTTCATGGTGGGTGGATTCTTCGGTCTGCTTCTCTTTCTTGCGATTGCTTTGGTCGCTGGCCTTGTGTTGCTCGGTACACGGTCTTGGGCCTGATCGCGCTAGTCCGGGAATCTCGCATTCACGGCTAACAAGCGCTTCGAGCAGAGCGCCAGGAGTTGTATTGTGATGAAAGCGCTGAGCGCCTGCTCAAGCGCAACACGTTCGGTAGATAGGGGCGAGATGGTCAGTCTCGGGAGAAGTCTCCGCCGCCCGGCAGCACTGTTTGCTCCAGTGTCCCTTGGGCTCGTCTTGGCCGTCAGCGGCCTGATCGTCGGGTGTTCCGCGGCGGAGCCGCCCTCTGCATTAGTCGCCCCGGGGTCCGCGTCCGGGTCGGTTCCCGCTGAACCGGAGATTCTCGCGGCAGCTGTTCAGCTCTCAGGCACGTCGTCGGCCAAGGCATCAAACCCTGAGACCATCGCTTGCCCGAAGGCGTCTGAGCAAGGGTGGAGCGCATACGAGGTCGAACTGGCCGGGGGAGATGGGTCGCGCCTCTTCATCAAGTACGAGGATGGTGAATGGACCCGCTTGGACGCGGCAGCACCTTGCTTGGCATGCCACGCAGACGACGATTCGTCTTCACAGCCGTCCTATTAGGCTCGTACGCTGGTCTCCTACATACCGAACAAGCGCTTCGAGCAGAGCGCCAGGAGCTGTATTGTGATGGAAGCGCTGAGCGCCTGCTCAAGCGCAACACGTTAGCTTCACCGCGACGACTCATCGCCAAAGCCTTTCACACTGCGCGAGAGGAACAAGACTATGTAGGGGCGGCATCGATCGCTATTGGCTCGTGGCAAAGGGCGACCAGCGAGCTTCGGGCTTGCAGCTCGTCGCAGGTCACGGTCGCCGGACCTAGGAGGTTTGGCCGTCGGCTCCGCCTCCGGCCTGAACGCGGGAAAGCTAACTAACGCTTCAACCTGACAAACCTTGCCCGTGTTCGATACTGTGAGTAGC
>JAHIQC010000274.1 GCA_018902765.1 Actinomycetota bacterium
CGAATGCGTGGTGCGTTCGCCAGTCAACGTGAACAACGCCGAGCAGCTTGTCGCCCACCGAGAGCGGCACGCCAAGCATTGATTGGATGCCCTGCTCGCGAATAATGTCTATCAGCGCGAGGTCGCCAGCTTGGGCGTCGAAGACGAAGCGCGGCTTGCGCGTCTCGGCAATGATGCCAGAGAAGCCCGATCCGAACGGGACGGTGAATTCGACTCCCGGCAAGCCTACTGAGGCGAATGACTTCAAGTTGTTTCCGTCCGCGAGCAGTACCAGCGCGGCGTCTGCATGCATGACTGTGACCATGCGTTCAAGCAGGCGGGGGAGGAGCTCGTCCAGTTCCAGCGTGCTTATCGCCGTGTCGCTGATGTCGGCCACAGCGTTGAGCTGAGCGTTAGCCGCCCATAGGGACCGTTCGCTCGTTGCGAGCTCACGAAAGAGCAGGCCGAAGGGATTGACCAGTGCCGTCAAGAGAACCGCACGGTATGCGAAGTAGAACGCCGATACTTGCAGCAGGTGTCCGCCGAGATTGGAGAGTCCGAACGGCGTCGCGTAGAGCATGAAGGCCAGTTCGGATCCAACGAAACACCCGAGGGAGGCTAGGAGGAGGCGCAACACATCGGGCTCGAAAGCCCTTCGAGCTCGGAACAGCAACATCCCGGCGGCGATGAACATGGCGCATAGCACGAGCTCCAGCGCCTTCTTGACGGGTGTGAGGCCGACTCCGTCGATGAACATGTGAGGAAAGTTGTCCCACACAAGAAGTGAGAGCAGGGCAACCCCTGTGACGGCAGCGAAGATGGAAATGGTGGTCCTCACCCACAGTCGCCGCGAGAGAAAGAGCGGCGCGATAAGGACCGTGGATGCCAGCAGGAACCGCTGCGCGATGAACGCCTGTGTCGGCAGGTCGTTGTCGAAGCCCACGAAGAGCTGTAGTCCCTTGTAACCAAGGGTGTGAGGGATGCCGAGGGCGACGAAGAACAGGAATCCTATCCCGACGCACAACAGATAGTCGTTGTCCAAGAGTCGCCGGGTGTTGTACACCACCATGAACACGCCAGCGGCGATGATCATGCAGTAGAGCTCGACAAGCGTGTGGAACATCGCATAGTTGTACACGCTGACGAGTACCAATGCGGCCAGTATCAGCACGAGGAGGGGCAGTCCCCATCTGGGGCCGATCGACGGCTCCCGGGCTGCCTGCACCGGTCGTGGGATTGAATCGCTCGCTGGCATAGCTCCCCCCATGGGTGTCGCCTACACGCGACTATAGCGTTGTTATCGAGACGGGTATAGGGAACTTCACCCCGGAAGAATTGATCGAGACGGAACGAATGGGGCCCTCTCGGTCGTCGCGGGTATGTAGCTGGTACAGGCCGAGCGGACGCACGGATGTTCGGCATCAGCGGGCCTTCAAGCGATAGGGGTGCATCACTTCTGATGAGTTCGAGCGACCACTCCAGCCGAGACACGGTCTACGAGAAGGGCGCGATCTCGCTGCCCGGCGCCGTTGCGCTCGGTTCTGGCGTGATGATCGGGGCGGGGGTTCTCGCCGTCACCGGGCAGATCGCCGAGCTTTCCGGAGCACTGTTCCCGCTAGCGTTCGTTGCGGCTGCCGTCGTCTCGGGTCTGAGCGCCTACTCATACATCAAGCTCTCCGCGGCATACCCCTCGGCGGGAGGCATCGCCACCTTCCTCCAGAAGTGCTACGGAGAGGGCGTGCTCACGGCTGGGCTCGCGCTGTTGATGTACTTGTCGATGGTCCTGAACCAGAGCCTGGTCGCGCGCACCTTCGCAACCTATGCTCTGCAGCTGTTCGACGTTGCACCTGACAGCATCCTGGTGCCGGTGCTCGGCGTGGCGCTGCTGCTTGTCGCGATGGCCGTGAACTTGGTCGGCACCAAAGCGGTCGAGGGGTTTTCGCTGCTCACCGCGGCGGTCAAGATCGGCGGATTGGTGGTCTTCGCGAGTGCGATCCTCTGGTTGTCGGACTCCGGTATCCAGTTGGGAACGAGTGCTCCGAACGACTCAGGGATCGCATCACTTCTGGCTGCGGTGGCGCTCGGCGTGTTGGCCTACAAGGGTTTCACGACTATAACGAACCAAGGCGCCGAACTCGTCGAGCCTCGTAAGAACGTGGGTCGAGCGATCATCATCTCCATCGCGGTGTGCGCCGCGCTCTACCTGCTCGTATCGCTCGCGGTCGCCTCACAGCTGACGGTCCCGGAGATCATCAACGCTCGCGACTATGCTCTTGCTGAGGCGGCCCGCCCCTTCTTCGGCGACGCGGGTCTTTGGTTCACCGTCGGGTTCGCGGTCATAGCGACGAGCACAGGCGTGATGGTGAGCGTCTTTGCGGTCTCGCGTATGCTCGCGATGCTCACCAAGATGGGCCTCGTTCCGCACAGCGACTTCGGCATGCCAGGGAGTGTCCAGCAGCACACAGTGGTGTACACGGTTGCCATTGCAATCGTGCTCACGGCTTTCGCTGATCTATCCCGCATCGCCTCTCTCGGGGCGATCATCTACCTGGCCATGGACATCGGCATCCACTGGGGCGTCATCACGAAGGTGCGCGATGCGACCCAGGCCGTTGCCTGGGTGCCCGCTCTCGCGATCGTCTTGGACCTCGCAGTCCTGGGAGGTCTCGTGTGGGTGAAGATCGGCAGTGACACAACGCTTGTGGCAGCGGCGATCGCCGTTTTCGCTCTTGTCTTCGGCGGCGAGTGGCTGTATCTGCGGTTGGCGCCGTCGGCCGATAGCTGATGAGCGACTCTGCAAACCAAACTGCAAACGCGCCAGACACAACAGGAGGCATCTGGACGGTGCTGAAGCTAGTCCTTCTCCCGGATGTCGCGCCTCTGGAAGAGCGGGACCGAGACGCCGACCAATGCGATCGCGATTGCGGCAAGTACCGCCGCGTGTGTCCAGTCCAGACCGGCGTTCAGCGGATCTCCGCCCAGGTAGTAGTAGAACGGCGAGAGCTTCTGCAGCGCCGAGAGGTCGTCGCTGACCGAGCCGATCGAGTTGAGCATGTGCAGGCCGACCATCGCACCCGTCGCGCCCCACACCGCAGCGCCCTTGCGCCCTGTGCCCGAACCGATCGCCAGTGCGAGCGCGCCTCCGGCGATCCCGATCAACGTCAACAACAGGCAAGTCGCTGCGATGTTCCATGTCGAGATGTCCAGGTTCGCGAGTGCCGAACCCAGTGCGGTTCCGGCAAATGCCGCGACGCCGACGATCGATGCGTAGAGCACCATCGTCCAGGTCTTCTCGACAATGATGCGAGACCGTTTGATCGGATTCGCCAGCAGCAGACCCATGGTGCGCTTGGACTCCTCGCCGGCGACCGCGTTTGCACCCACGCTGATGGTGACGAGCATGATCATTATCGGCGCCATCATGCCGAAGGTCTCGATCTGGAAGAAGCCTGCAGCGGTGCTCATGTCGCCCCCGCCAAAGAACGCGAACAGCACGTCGAGGCCCTCCGGAAGC
>JAHIQC010000275.1 GCA_018902765.1 Actinomycetota bacterium
ATTCGAAACGCCACACCCGAGTCTTGGTCACCGACGCTCAATGATCCCCCGTGCGACTCGACGATGACTCGCGCTATGTGCAGGCCCAGAGTACCGTATCGGCTCGGCGCAAGCCCGGGTGAGCCGCCATTGCTCCCCAAGGAGAACTCCACACATACCCCCGTGCCGAATGGCACGATGCTCACGATGACCTCGGTGCCATTGGGCCTGCCGTCGAGCATCGCCTCCAAGACGCTCGCAAGGGCGCGCTGCATCCTGCGCCGATCCAGCCGCAAGGGGGCCGACGCGGAGTCGTAGTCGATCATGAATCGATAGGCGCCCGCATGTTCCTGCTCGACCCGTCCCACGGCGTCTGTCACGAGTATCGACGCGTCGATCGTTTCAAGATCGAGTAGCCCCTCACGACCACCCGAGATGAGCGCGACGTCGTTCATGAGTGTGGTGATGGTGTTGGTGTACTCCTCGATGACGCGCACGGTGCGCTTACGACGAGCGGGATCCTCGAAGATATCGGTCTGGAGCAGGAGCTGAGCGTATCCGACCAACGAACCCATGGGCGCGGCTACCGCATCGGCGAGAAGCGCACACATGTCAGTGTCGTGAGGCTCGGTGCCTGCGATCCTTATCTCGCGCGCTATTGAAAGCACTCCAACCGGATCGCCCTCGCTGTCCAGGAAGGGCACCGCGGTGATCTGCGCCATGATGCGCGACCCATCGGCCCTCAGTGCGGCTGATTCACGCTCGACCGCGGTGCCGCCTGCCGCGATGGCACGAATGTCGCGGATGGTGCGCAGCCTCAAGGCCTCGGGCACGTGAGGGATCTTCTGGCCCAAGACGTCGGCCGCGGCCCATCCGTACATGCGCTCGCTGGCCGTGTTCCAGCGCAGGATATGGCCATCCAGATCGATCAGTTTCATCGCATCGGACACATTCTCGAACGCAGAATGGAACAGATCTGCCGAGTCGCGCATCTGCGCTATGCGATGTGCCAAGGAATCGCAGTCTCTCAAAGCCGCGAGTGTCGAGCCGACCTTCTGCCCGAGCAGCGCCAACACGCGGTCACCAGGAAGGTCGACTCCCTCGGGCATGATCACAACGCCAACGCCGAGCACCCTATCGGAATACGTCCAGGGAATCGCCACCACACGGCCATCTCCCGAGAAGGGTGGACGAGCGTTCGGGACATCGCGGACTTGTGCGAGCGAGATCGCCTCGGCGATACCTTCGACCGCAGCAGGCTCGAGTGAGCCGGGCGAGCCGGCGCTTGTGGGCGCCGCAGCCTTGAAACGTAGAACGCCCTCCGGCGAGAGAGTCGCTGCGTAGACGCGCTCAGCGCCCAGCGCATCGCACAATCCGGTGGCCGCACGCGCAAGCGCGGCGGTCTCCTCGGTGCGAATCTCATTTATGGTCGGTACGTGCCGGCGTTCCTGTTCCATACAAGTCCTCCACCTTGTGTATAGCACCGCGCCGCTGGCGAGGGAAACCGCTCGCTCGCACAAAACCCGCAATTCGTCACAATTCTCGACGGTTTTTCACCCGTTTGCGTGATTCTTGGCACACGTGTTGCTTAATTCCCGACAGAGCCATGCGACCCGCCCTCTCCTCCCCCCTCAGGGGCGGAACCCGCCGGCTCGAATTTTAAGCGAGGCGAGTCCCCCCACTCGCCTCGTTTCCTTTTGTCGGGGTCTTTTCGTCTCCCCCGCCGCTCCGCAGCACATCGTCCTCGGCTAGAATCAATGCCGAAGAACCGACTTGGGGGAGATTCTGTGACCGACGCGACCGAACGCCTCGTCAATCTCGCGCTCTACCTTGCCGCCGCACGTGGTGCGGTCACGCGCCAGCGCATCCGCGCGGACGTGGCCGGTTACCCGCCTGCCGCCCAGCAGGATGAGACAGCTTTCGCGCGCATGCTCGAGCGCGACAAGAAGGACCTGCGCGCCGCCGGGCTCGTCATAGAGTCCGATGCCGAGGGCAACTACCGCCTCGACGCTGCAGCCACATTCGCCACCGGCGTCACCCTGGCGCCCGAGGAGGCCGCGGCCGTCCGCGCCGTCGGAGTCGCACTGCTCGCCGATCCATCATTCCCTTTCGCCGAGGAGCTGCGCTTTGCTCTGGCCAAGATCGCCACGGCTCTGGAAACTCCCGACGCGCCGGTGCGTGCCCTCACGGCCGACGAGGAGCCACGCCGCCAAGGCTCCGCCGTAGCGGCCCTGAGTGACGCGGTCGCAACGTCCAAGCTCGCGTCGTTCGAGTACACCAACTCGCTTGGCGGCACCAAGCCGCATGACATCGAGCCCTTTGGCCTGTTCGCGCGTGATGGCCGCTGGTACCTAGTGGGCCGCGACACGCTCCTCGATGAGACCCGCACCTATACCGTAGGCCGCATCCGCGATCTGTCGGTCAACGCCATCAAGCCCGAGACGCCCGATTTCGTCCGCCCCGCCGAATTCGATGTCGCGAACTTCATCGGCCTGCCATTCCAGTACGGCCGCGAACAGCTCGATGCCACGCTCGCCTTCGAGCCCGGCGAGGCGTGGAGGGCCGCAGGTATGGCAGCCGGCAAGGGGGAACTCGCGACGCGTGCGGATGGCAGCGTCACCTGGCGCGTTCTTGCCCGCGACCGGCGGCGCCTGCTGCGCTGGGTGGTCGAGAACGGTCCCGGCATCTCGGTGACCGAACCTTCCGATCTCGCTCAGGAGCTGACGGCCGGGTTGAGTGCCGCCGCGATGGCGAACGGGGGTGCCGCCCATGGCTAAGACCCCCTACGCACTGCGAGCGAGGCGCCTACTCGCGATCCTGCACCTGTTCGAGCCCGAAACGAGCCTGTCGGTGGCTGCCATCGCGCAGGCCCTCGGAGCGACCGAGGCCGAGATCAGCGAGGATCTCGATCTGCTCTCGTGCTGCGGCATCGACGAGCACGACGCCGGCACGCTCATCCCCATCTTCGTCGAGGACGGGGCCGTTGAGATCTGGAGCACGCTGCCCGCGCTCAACCGCGCGGTACGCCTGTCCGTAGCCGAATCGCGCGCGTTGGCAGAAGCGCTCGAGACCGCC
>JAHIQC010000276.1 GCA_018902765.1 Actinomycetota bacterium
GTCCTCGATTCACGAGATGAGCTCGGCGTGACAGAGGCGTTCTCCCCATTCCTACTTGCGGTTGTACGGCTCTACGATTTCGAGGGCGCCGGCACCGTACCGCACCCAGCGGCGCTCAATCGCGCTCTCATCGCCGCAGATGGATGGCGCAGGGATGGCGCGTATGTCAGGCAAGGCGCCAACAGCCAACGCACCCTTCAGGACGGCTTCCCCGGGGGCCTGGACTTCGGCGGCGCGGCCAAGGGCCTGGCGCTCGGCGACGGGCTCACTGCGCTCGAGATGTCGGCGCCGGTATCGGCCGCACTAGTCACCGCCGGCAGCACGACACTGACGTTCGGCCACAAGCCGGACGGTGAGCCGTGGCTCATCGGCATAGAGGATCCGCGCGACCCTGAAGCCACAATCGCCACGGTCGAGGCGTCCGACCACGTCTCGGTCTCGACCTCCGGCGATTACCAGCGCTACTTCGAGCGCGACGGGGTGCGCTATCACCACATCTTGGACCCGCGCTCCGGACTGCCGGCTCGGGGGCTGCGTTCGCTCACCATCGTCGGGAACAACGGCGGTCTGGAATCCGACATCCTCTCGACCGCCCTGTTCGTCATGGGACCCGACAAAGCCACCTCATATGCCGAGGAACACCGCCTCGGTCTCGTGCTCGTGGACGACGAGGGCCGGATACGTATCGTACCCGGCCCCGCGAATGCTTCATGGCGGATCGTCGAAACGACCCGATGATGCGGCGCCCTTGCGCCGCGTGTCCCTAGGCGAAGCTACTCGCCGATGTAGCCCTTGACGATGTCGTAAACGATCGGCATCTCGTAGTACTCGCTCTGGAACGCCTTGATGGCGGCGATGATCGCAAATACGAAGATGGCGATGCCGCCGACGAGGGCGACGATCCATCCGATGATCGGAATCACGCTGGCCACCTGAAGAACGATCCCGGCGACCCACAAGCCCAAGGCCTGGATCGCGTGGAACTTCACGAATTTCTCGTCCTTGTACGGATCGATCAAGATTGCGATTAGCGCCACAATACCGAGGACATATCCGAGAGCGGCAAGGATCTTGCTCGTGTCACTGACAGGTCCCGGGCGCCCGGGCATGCCTGCCATCGGTGCGGGAGGTGCGGGTGGTGCTGGGGCCTCGGGTGCGGGCGGAGTCATTCCGATGTTCTCATCCATTGCGTTTCCCCTCTACGTCCATGCCCAGATGTTGCTGGCGTCAACTTACGCCACATTGAATATACTCCCATACCCTGATAGGCTCTAACCAGAAATCGCGCCTTCCGGGGCAAACATCGTCTCAAACACAGCACGCCTACCGGAGGAATCACAGCATGAAACGCAGCCGCGCATATTTCATCGCCCTCCTTGCCTTGGCCATGGCCTTATCTTCGGTTGCCCCCGCTCTTGGCGCGACCTCAGCCGATCTGGCGGCTTCTCGCCAGAAGGCCGCCGAGGCCCGCAAAGCTGCCGAAACTGCCCAAGCGACCGCTGATCAGCTCAAGGTCGAGGTCCAGGCGCTCGACTCCAAGATCGCTTCGCTTGAAGGCAAGGTCAAAGAACTCGAGCCTAAGATCTCGCAAGCTACAAGCCGGACTGCGAAGCTCAAGGCTGAAGTCGAGCAGCTCCGTGCACGAATCACCCAAAAGCAGACCGAGATCGTACGCGTGGAGGCGGATTACGACGTCCAACAGCAGTTGTTGGGCGCACGGATGTCGACCTCGTACAAGCAAGGCAACATGTTCTACGTCGACCTGCTGCTGGGCTCCAAGAACTTCAGCGACCTGATCTCGCGGACCACGCTTGTCCAGCGCGTCATCGAGTCCGATCAAGACATTGCGGCCCACCTCAAGAGCACGAAGTTCGACCTCGAGAACCGCAAAGCGGAGCTCGGACGCGCACTGGACGAGGTGCAGGTGAAGCGCACCGAAGCTGAGCTTGTCGAGAAGAACCTCAAGTCGATGCGCTCGCAGCGTCAGTCGGCCGTGGATCAGCAGGAAGGCATCCAAGACCAGAAGGCCGCGATGATGGTCGACAATGCCGCCAACGCCGCGCGCCTTCGCAAGCTCGCCGAGGCCGAAGAGGCCGAGGCCCGTGACATCGAAAAGGAACTTGCTGCGCGCTCCTCTGGTGGCGCAGGACAGTACAACGGCGTCATGGCTTGGCCTGTGCCCGGCTTCTACCGTGTCACTTCGCCCTACGGTCCGCGCATCTGTCCGTTCCACGGAGCCGAGGTCCATCCGGGGATCGATGTCGGTCGCAACGTGGATCCCGAGCAGTCCATCAACGGCGCCGCAATCGTGGCGGCTGGCGACGGTACCGTCATCTATGCCGGCTACCGCGGCTCGTACGGCAACACCGTGATGATCGACCACGGAGACGGACTCGTGACGCTCTATGCACACCAGCAGGGTGGTGGGATCACCGTGTCTGTCGGCGCGCACGTGAGCAAGGGTGAGCGGATCGGCACAGTCGGATCGACAGGCAACTCCACCGGACCGCATCTGCACTTCGAGACGCGCGTCAATGGTCGCGCCATCAATCCCATGGTCTACGTCCGCTAGAGCAAGCGAGAACCGCCACCGGCCTTCGCGCTCTACCCGGCGTTGAACTCCTGCATCGCCGAGTCGATTCCGTGTTCGAGCACGTGCATCACGGCTTGCGCTCCGGTGGGAACCATCGCCTCGAAGTCCTCGAGCGTCTCGCCCCGCAGTTGCTGCAGCACCCAATCGGCGGCATCCATGCGGCCCGGAGGGCGCCCGACGCCGATCCGGATGCGCGGATATGCATCCGAGCCCAGTTGATCGGTGATCGAACGAAGTCCGTTGTGACCGCCATGACCTCCCCCACGCTTGGTTCGCACCGAGCCCGGGGGAAGGTCTATGTCGTCGTGGACGATGATGATCTCATCGACTGCGGCACCATGGATGTCTGCGAGTTTGGCGATCGCCTTGCCTGAAACGTTCATGAACGTCTGAGGCTTGGCGAGTACCAGTTCCTCATCGCCGAAACGGACGATCGCCGTCTTGGCGCCGGCCTCGTCCTTCCAGTATGACGCGCGCAGATTCTCGCCAAGCAGGTCTACCACCAAGAAGCCTGCGTTATGACGAGTGTGTTCGTACTCAGGGCCTGGATTGCCCAGGCCCACAACTATTCGGGGCATTCGAGTTCCTCGGTGCTACTCGGCGGCCTCTTCGGACTCGCCGATGACCTCAGGCTGCACCTCTTCGGCACTGGCTGCGATCTCGTCCTCGGTCGGCTCGGCTGTCGGAGTCGTCACTGAGCACACGACCTGTTCCGGGTCGTCGATGATACTCACGCCCTTGGGAAGGATGATGTCGCTCACGTGCACCGTGCTGCCGAGCTCCATATCGGTGACGTCCACATCGATGAAATCAGGCAGGTCGGCCGGCAGAGCCTCCAACGTGACTTCACGGAGCTCATGGAGTAGCACGCCGCCGGACTTGACGCCCACGGCGTCGCCGACGAAGTGCAGGTTGACCGGGGCCTGCGTGACCTGGTCCATACGCACAGCGAGAAAGTCCACGTGCACGATCGTGCCCTTGATGGGGCTGTGCTGGATCTGCTTGAGCATCGCGGCGACAGGCTTGGTCTCGCCTTCGAGGGCGATCTGCACCAGACCACCGGAACCCTCGTGGTGCTGCATGAACAGCTCGAAGTCGTGACGATCCACGGTGATCGAGGTGCTCTCACGGCCCGCTCCGTAAAGGACGGCGGGAATCAGGCCTGCCTTTTGGAGCCTGTGACCGGACTTGCCGATCACCGTTCTGAGTTGTGCAGCAATCGCTAGTTCTTCTGCCATGTTACTTCGTGCTCCTTTCGTGGCGACACGCCCCGAAGAGGCGCACGCAGTGGTCCTTACAGCTGGAAGTCGGGGTCGAACAGCTCGGATACCGACTCGTCGTTATACACGTTCTGAATTGCGTGCGCGAAGAGCGGAGCTACGCTCAGGACGCGGATCTTGCCATGCTTTCGCTCCTCGGGTACGGGAAGCGTGTTGGTGACAACCACCTCAACAGCCGGCGAGGACTCGATACGCTCGTACGCCGGCGGCGAGAAGATTCCATGAGTAGCACATACATAAACGGACTTCGCGCCCTTTTGGACGAGAGCCTTGGCGCCTTCTGTCACCGAGCCGGCGGTGTCGATCATGTCATCGGCAATGATGCAGTTCTTTCCGGCGACTTCACCGATCACATGGGTGATCTCGGCCACGTTGTGCTCAGGGCGCCCCTTGTGCATGATCGCGAGCGAAGCGCCGAGCATGTCAGCGAGCTTCTTGCACGCCTTGGCCCGACCCACGTCAGGCGACACGACGCACATGTTCTCAAGCTCGAGAGACTCGAAGTAATCAGCCAGGATCGGCAGCGCCGTCAGGTGGTTCACCGGCTGGTTGAAGAAGCCCTGGATCTGGCCTTGATGCAAATCCATGGCGATCACACGGTCGACGCCCGCTGTCGTCATCAGATCAGCGACCAGCTTGGCGGTGATCGGCTCACGTGCCGCGGACTTCTTGTCCTGCCGCGCGTATCCGTAGTGGCTCACGACGGCGGTGATGGTGCGTGCCGAGGCGCGCTTGGCCGCATCGACCATGATGAGCAGCTCCATGAGGCAGTCATTCACCGGAGTGCACACCGACTGAAGCAGGAAGACGTCCGCACCGCGCACCGACTCGAGGAAGCGCACGTAGATCTCGCCGTTGGCGAACTTGGAGATCTTGACGTTGCCCAGCTCGACACCAAGGTGCTCAGCTATATCCTCGGCCCACTCGCGGTTCGAGGTGCCCGAGAACACCATCATGCGTTTTCCTGAATCACCCATACTGCCGAACACTCCTACTCGTCTCGCTTCGTCTGCTTGCGCCGACGCTCGGCAAAACCCGTTACGTTGCGCTGTTCCGTGCGCTCAATACCGAGCGCTCCGGCAGGCACATCGCGGGCTATCGCACTGCCCGCGCCGGTGATCGCGCCCTCCCCGATTCTGACGGGGGCTACGAGCATGGTATCAGAGCCGATGAACACACCATCCTCAATGATGGTGCGATGTTTGGCGACACCGTCGTAGTTGCAGGTGATAGTACCGGCTCCCACGTTGACTCCCGATCCGATCGTCGCGTCGCCTATATAGGACAAATGGGGCACTTTTGAGTTTTCCCCCACGATGGAGTTCTTTATCTCGACGCAGGTACCCGCCTTGGCCCGCGCAGCAAGCACGGCTCCGGGGCGCAGGTAGGCAACCGGCCCCACACTCGCTCCGACACCAACGTCGGCGCCGAGTAGAATCGACGAATCCACGCGTGCATCCGCACCGATCGTCGAATCTGTGATGCGCGTGTTTGGCCCGAGATGCGCGCGATCGCCCACGCTCACCTCACCCATTAGAAACGTCATGGGCTCGAGGATCACGTCGCGACCAAGCGTCACGCCGGGCGCGATCCATGTGGACTCGGGTGAGATCATGGTCACACCGGCGAGCATATGGCGCTCGTTGATGCGACGCTGAAGCACTCGGGTGACCTCGGCGAGCTGAACCCGGGAGTTCACGCCGTGCGACTCATCGACATCGTCGGTGATCACGGCTCTGACCCCAAGACCCTCGGAGGCGAACAGGGCCACAAGGTCGGTCAGGTAATACTCGGCCTGCGCGTTGGAGGCCTCGAGCCGGTGCAAATGCGCGCTTAACGCCGCGCCGTCGAAGCAATAGCTGCCAACATTGCACTCATCCATGCCGAGGAGTTCTGCCGGCAGATCCTTGTGCTCGGTGATGCCGGTGACCTGTCCGCTCGCATCGCGGATGATCCGGCCGTATCCGGTCGGATCGGGAAATCTGGCGGAGAGCACAACACATGCGGCCTTGGTGCTCGCGGCGGTTTCGACCAGGGACGATATCGTCTCAGGACGGATCAGCGGCACGTCCCCGGCAAGGATCACCACGGGACCGGCAAGCTCGCCGACTGCCTCAAGCGCGCACATGACGGCGTGCCCTGTACCGTGCTGCTCGTTCTGGCGCGCGAACTCAAGTCCCGGCAGAAGCGCTTCGACGACATCGGCTTTGTGCCCCGTCACCACGACAACGCGCTCGACGCCGGCTGCTTGTGCGGCGGCCACGACGTGCTCGATGATCGAAACGCCGAGGACCTCGTGTGCGACCTTAGGCATATCGGAGTTCATGCGGGTACCCTCGCCCGCAGCCAGAATGATCGCCGTCGCCTTCATGGGTCACCTCGAACAAAGAGTAGGGAAGGCGCGTTGATACGCCTAGGTATGGCATGTGGCTGGGGCGGTAGGATTCGAACCTACGAATGTCGGCTCCAAAGGCCGATGCCTTACCGCTTGGCGACGCCCCAAGTTACCCGAAGGAGTTTAGCAAACGAGCGCGCTGTGTGCGCGCTTGGGGCGGGGTTTCTCTCACATCAGCGCGAAATCCGGGCCTCAGGCCTCAGCGAAGGCCACTTCACCTTGTTCAGCCGCTGCGGCGAATGCGTCGATTCCGCCCTCTTCGGCGAACTGATCGAGGACCGCCTGCTGGATGTGTGTCCGGGTATCCGTGTTGATCGGGTGGCAGATATCGCGGAAATCCCCATTGGGCAACTTGCGCGA
>JAHIQC010000277.1 GCA_018902765.1 Actinomycetota bacterium
AGCATATGGCGGGGGCAAAGAATGCCCAGATGAGCCATTGGGACAAGGTTTCCAAGGGCACCTTCGATCCGGACTACGTCAAGGGCGTGACCGCCATCGGTAAGGCCCACGCCCGTATCGGCCTCGAGCCGCGCTGGTATATTGGCGGCTATTCCATGCTGATGACCGAACTGGTCGCCGGCGTGCTCGTTAAGCACTGGCCATTCCCCTTCGGCAAGCATCATGCGGAGGCGCTGGCCGACAAGCTCGGCACGCAGATGATCCACTTCATCCCGCGCGAGAACGAGGTCCAGCGCGCCGAGCTGCGCCGCCAGACGGTGCTTCAGTACAACCCCGAGCACTCTCAGGCCGATGAGTACCGCCAGCTCGCCCAGAAGATCAGCGAGAACGAGATGATGGTCATCCCGACTCCGATCAGCATGGATGAGCTTGAGGAGCTGCTCATGGAGTTCGGGATCATGGAAGCCGAGCCGACCGACGAGGCGGTGGCGTAGAGATGTCCACCTCCTCGAAGATCAACCAGACACAAAAGCTCATCGACGAGGTCCTCGAGGTCTATCCCGAAAAGACTCGAAAGGATCGCGCGAAGCACATCAAGCCCAACGATCCGACCTCAGACTGCTCAAGCTGCGCGGTCAAGTCCAACGTCAAGTCGCGACCGGGCGTGATGACCGTTCGCGGTTGTGCCTACGCGGGTTCCAAGGGCGTGGTGTGGGGTCCGGTCAAAGACATGATCCATATCAGCCACGGGCCTGTGGGCTGCGGCGCTTACTCGAACTGGTCACGCCGCAACTACTACAACGGCGAGACCGGCGTGGACTCATTTGGCACGATGCATTTCACGAGCGACTTTCAAGAGCGCGATATCGTCTACGGCGGCGACAAGAAGCTTGGCACCATCATCGATGAGCTTGACGGGCTGTTCCCGCTTGCAAAGGGTGTGAGCATCCAGTCCGAGTGCCCCGTCGGTCTCATCGGCGATGACATCGAGCAGGTTGCCAAGGCCAAGACCGTCGAGCACGGCAAGCCGATTGTGCCTGTGCGCTGCGAGGGCTTCCGTGGAGTGTCGCAGTCACTCGGTCACCACATCGCCAACGACGCGATTCGCGACCACGTGTTCGAGAAGGCGGCGACCGAGATCGAGACCACTCCCTACGACATCACGATCATCGGCGACTACAACATCGGCGGAGATGCGTGGGCCAGCCGCAGGATCCTCGAGGAGATGGGGCTTCGGGTCATCGCCCAGTGGACCGGGGATGCGACGCTGGCCGAACTGGCCAACGCGCCGCAGGCCAAGCTCAACCTCATCCACTGCTACCGGTCGATGAACTACATCTGCCGGTACATGGAGGACACGTGGGGCATTCCGTGGGAGGAGTACAACTTCTTCGGCCCCACGAAGATCTACCAGTCCATCCGCTCGATAGCCGCGCACTTCGACGAGACGATCAAGGCCAACGCCGAGGCGCTCATCGAGCGCATGAAGCCGGAGATGGACGCGATCATCGCGCAGTACAGGCCCGCGCTTGAGGGCAAGACAGTGATGCTCTACGTCGGAGGCCTGCGCCCCCGTCACGTCATCGGCGCCTATGAGGACCTCGGTATGGAGATCATCGCGGCCGGTTACGAGTTCGGCCACAACGATGAGTACAAGCGCACCTACCCGCTGCTCCCCGAGGGCGCCGTGATCATGGACGACGCGACCCCCTACGAACTCGAGGAGATCACCAAGGCGCTCAAGCCCGATCTTGTCGGCTCCGGCGTCAAAGAGAAGTACGCCTACCACAAGATGGGCGTCCCGTTCCGCCAGATGCACTCATGGGACTACTCGGGCCCGTACCACGGTTTTGACGGGTTTTCGGTGTTCGCCCGTGATATGGACATGACCGTCAACAGCCCCGTGTGGGGGCTCATCCGCAAGCCCGGTACGGCATCCGCTGCCGCCGAGCGTGCGGCAAGCTAGGAGGCCTGCGATGCCGACCAAGGACCACAACACACTGTTCAGCGAGCCTCAGTACGTCGAGCAGTTCGAGCGCAAGAAGGAGTTCGAGAACGGCTCATCTGCCGAGGAGATAGCCCGGGTCTCGGCCTGGACCCAGACCGAGGAGTATCGCGAGTTGAACTTTGCCCGCGGGGGCATCGTGATCAACCCCTGCAAGGCGTGCCAGCCGCTCGGGGCAGTGCTTGCCGCCCTCGGATTTGAGAAGACGCTGCCGTTCGTTCAGGGCTCGCAGGGCTGCACGGCGTACTTTCGCAGCTACTTTTCTCGCCACTTCAAGGAACCGATCGCCACGGTCTCATCGTCGATGACCGAGGACGCCGCGGTGTTCGGCGGCCTGTCGAACATGATCGAGGGCCTGGAAAACGCCAATGCGATGTACAAGCCGGACATGATCGCCGTCTCCACGACGTGCATGGCCGAAGTCATCGGCGACGACCTGAGCGCATACATCAAGACCGCCAAGGACAGGGGGGCCGTGCCGGCCGACATGCCCATCCCGTTCGCGCACACTCCGAGTTTCTCGGGCAGCCACCTCAACGGCTACGACCTGATGATGAAGGGTATCCTCGAGAACCTTTCGGGCGAGAAAGCCGCCGAGACGGACGGGACGATCAACATCATCCCGGGCTTTGATGGCTACTCAGGTAACCTGCGCGAGATCAAGCATATGCTTGGCGCCATGGGCGTGGGCTACCGTATGCTCGGCGACTACTCCGACGTGGTCGACGCGCCCGCGACCGGCGAGTATGACATGTACCCCGCCGGTGGCACCCCACTTTCCGAGGTACGCGAAGCCATCAATGCTCAGGCTACGATCGCGCTTCAGCGCTGGTCGAGCGTCAAAACCGGAGAGTTCATCACTAAAAGCTGGGGTCATGACTTCGTGGCCGGCCCGATGCCCATCGGCATCACCGCCACCGACGAGTTCTTAAGCCAGGTCTCCGCTTCGTCCGGCAAGCCTATCGGCGACGAGCTCGAACTGGAGCGCGGCCGCGCGGTCGATGCAATGGTCGACTCCCACCCGTATGTGCACGGAAAGCGTGTGGCGGTCGTGGGCGACCCCGACGTCGTTTTGGGCCTGATCTCATTCATGCTCGAGGTCGGCATGCGTCCTGTCCACATCGTGGTCACCAATGGCGAGAAGAAGTTCAAGAAGGCCGCCGAGGAGTTGCTTGCGAGTAGCCCCTACGGCAGCGATGCGACTGTCTGGGTCAAGAAAGACATGTGGCACCTGCGGTCGCTCATGTTCACCGAGCCCGTCGACCTTTTGCTCGGTCCCAGCAACGCCAAGTTCCTGTGGCGCGACACCAACACGACGTTCGTACGTGTCGGGTTCCCCCTATTCGATCGCCACCACCTGCACAAGCGCCCGATCATCGGCTACAACGGTGCGACCAATCTGCTCACCGACATCGTGAACACGGTGCTCGACGAGATGGATCGTGCGGCATTCAATACCCCGTCCTTCGATCTGGTGCGGTAGCGGGACCGGCCGTGACGACCAAACTCGACAAGCTGCTCGAAGCAGGCTGTGAGACCGACGCGAAGCACAAACTGTGCAGGTCGCGCGGGGGTGAGTCGTGCGCTTTCGACGGTGCGGCCATCGTTCTCATGCCGATAGCGGACGCGGCTCACGTCGTGCATGGCCCCATCTCGTGCTGCGGCAACGCCTGGGAGGGTAGGGGCGTGCGTTCCTCGGCAGGGGATATGCACCGTCGCGGCTTCACGACCGATATCGGAGAGCTCGATATCGTCTACGGCGGCGAAGCTAAGCTTGAGGCCACCGTTCGCGAGGTCGTCGCGCTCGAAGCGCCGGCTGCGGTGTTCGTGTACTCGACCTGCGTGACGGGCCTTACCGGCGAGGATATCGA
>JAHIQC010000002.1 GCA_018902765.1 Actinomycetota bacterium
CACCGCGCACTGCGCCCGTTGCATGAGATGGCCGAGTCTGCCTCCCGCGTCACACATCGGTCGCTCACCGAACGAATCGGATACGAGGGTCCCGCCGATGAACTCGGCCAGCTTGCCAAGTCACTCGATTCGATGCTTGATCGCCTGGAGGCATCTTTTGGCGAGCAGCGCCGATTCGTGGCCGACGCCTCTCATGAGCTGAGAACCCCAATAGCAGTCATCCGGGGCAACCTCGATATCATCCGGCAACCGTGGGCCGACGACAGCGTGCGCGAGGAGTCACTGCGAATCATCGACGACGAGGTGTGTCGTATGCAAAGGCTGCTCGATGACATGCTCGCGTTGGCTAGATCCGACTCCCCCGCGCGTCGGCCCTTCCAACCCCTTGAGCTATCGAGCCTGCTTGTCGAGGCGGTCACAAAAGCTCGCTCACTGGGCCCGCGGCGCATCACGGTAAGTTGCAGCACCGCCCTTTGGGTGATCGGCGATCCAGATGCGCTGGAACAGGCGCTTCTCAACGTCATGCGAAACGCGGTGCAACACACAGAGCCTGACGGCGAGATCTCCGTTAGTTGCTCGGCTGAGCACGAACATGCACGGATCGAGATCGCCGACGACGGCCCCGGTCTCAAGCTTGAAGATGCAGATCGGGTCTTTGATCGCTTCTATCGCGCAAGCGGCCCCAGGCCCAGCGACAGCGGCGGCTCGGGCCTGGGCCTCTCCATCACACGCAGGCTGCTTGAGCAGCATTCCGGCTCGATCGAGGCTATAGGCGACGGGAAAGCCGGCGCCAGATTCGTCATCCGAGTGCCGCTCGCGGACTCCCCCGAGTAGTCGCACGCCTGTTCATCGGACACAGATGTTGCCGCTCACTCCCCAATAGTGCCGTTTGTCAGTCTGACGTTAACTATCCGACCGTCAGTCGCCGACAAATGACCTATCGGAGGAGAATGCGACCTTTAGTCGCTGGAAGAGGAGGGGCATTATGTCTACCACCACAGAGAGCATCCGCACAAACCGGGCGTACCCGATCATTGTCTTGCTGTTCGCAACCGCTCTGTTTCTCACGATGGCCCACCCGGCATTCGCCGTGGCCAACGTCGACGTCTTCGGAACAGTGTCAGCCGCTGACTCAGGCGCGGGGCTGCAAAACGTACGTGTCGACGTCATCACAGTGACGAACGGTGTGCCCACCCAGGTGGCCGCAACGGCGATGTCCGATGAATCGGGCATCTGGGTCGCGGCCGTCCCGGCCGATGGCCTGTACATCATTCGCTACTCGGTCCCCGGAGGCGAGTATGCGACTCTCTACTACCCGAACAGCGCCACCGCTTCAGGAGCCACCCGCGTCGAAGTGGGAGCTTTCGGAGTCTACGTCGCCGCCAGGCTGCAGCACTCGGCTTCCATCACCGGCGACTTCGTCGACCTGTACAGCGGAACGGGCATCAGCAACAACGAGATCATACTGAGCGTGCGTGACTCGGACGCTCAGTGGCAGGTATTGGCCACGGTCTACTCCGATGGCAACGGTGCCTTCATGTTCGACGGTCTCAACCCCGGCTCCTACATCGTTGCCGCCGGTGCAGCTGAGTCCGATTCCTACCCCTACACGAGCCCAACCGATGCCGACGGCACATCCAACGTCCTGGAGTTGGCCGCTAACCAGTCCGCGAACGTCAGCATCGGCGAATACCGCGACAGCGAAGCTCCGAGGACTTTCACGAACCTGAGCCAGGATTCGGTCAGGGCCGGCGCAGTGGTTCGCCTCATGGCCAGCGATGACCGGTCTGGTGTCGCACAGACGTTCTACAGGCTCAACGGCCGCGCGCTGACCGCAGGTGCCTCCATGACCCTGACCAAATTGGGACTGAACACCATCGAGTTCTACTCGGTCGACGCGGCTGGCAACGTCGAGCAAGCACAGAAGAGCACCGTATACGTCAAGAGCGTACGCCAGGCCAAGACCCGCCCGATCAAAAGATAGCGTTCCTCGACCGCCGAATCGGCTAGTCGAACCGGCAATGAGAAGGCCCGCCACGAGCGGGCCTTCTTGCTTTCTCAGTTGTCGCTGTGCGAGCGCCCGGCGGCGCCGTAAGCTCACCCGCGCTTGAGCACCCGAACATCGCCCTCTCGCTTAGTGACGCCTTGCGCGTCGAAGTACTCTAGCAGTGGTATCGCGTACTTGCGGCTCACACCAAGCATGTCGCGCAGTTCAGCCGCTGTAGCCGAGCCGTGCTCGGTGAGATGCGCGGTGAGCTTGCGGCGCGCCTCCTCGATCACAGCAGAGTCGAAGTGCATCTCCGCGCCAAGCCTGACCACTGCACCGTCCAATACCAGCTTCGTGAGGGCCTTGCGGACCACGACCGGGTCCTGCCCGATCAGGTTCGCAAGCTCCGCGGCTCCGGACGGCGACAGGTCCTGGGTACGCAGCAACGGCACGAGCGCCTCAAGGGCGGTGTTCTCCTCGGCAAGAGCTGAAACGGCGGCTTTCGCGTGGCGCACGCGTCCTGACTCGGCGACGAGCCATCCGGCGGCATCGGGGTGCGCCAGAACAGCGTCGAACACCTTTACGTCCATGCGCCTCTCGACGCGGTCTTTGAGGGCGGCTGCGGCCAGCCCGGTGGATTTGGGCTCTTGCGCGTGGAAGGCCAGAAGCTCCGACTGTGCGAGCTCAAGAACGTGCGCAAGCGCTTCGGGAGTCACGAAGTAGGTCTCGGAGCCGATCTTGAGCCGCTCGAGGCTGGCCTTGTTCAGCGCGTCTGCCACCAAGGAGCGTTCGACCCCGATGAGCGAAGCTATCTGCGCCGAGCTCATGGGGGTGGCGCGCGCCGCAAGTAACCCAAGCGCCGCCGCCGGCACATCGTGGGCGAGCAGCGCGTCGAGCAGCTCCTGCTCGTGCGCACGCAGCACCGTTCGTCTGGGCGGCGAGACATCGAGGACCAGACCGCCGCCAATCGTGTAGACCGGCGAGTAGGAACGAATGATGAAACGGTCGCCGTAGCGCGGAGCCAGGGGCTCTTCGAGGCGTATCTGGGCGAAGACCGAAGTGCCGCACGCGAGTTCCTCGGCATCCATGAGAAGGACACGGCCGAGCACCTCGCGCGTCCCGTGATGCACGTGGACCCGCGCGCCGGAAACGAACGGTTTGTCCTGGCCGGACACGCCCAGATAGGTCAGCCGCACGTCGATGCGGTCGGTGACGGTGAGCGATCCGGGAGCCGCGACGATGTCGCCGCGAGAGATGTCATCAAGGTCCAGCCCAGCGAGGTTGATGGCGACGCGCTGGCCGGCGCTGGCGCGCGTCACGCTGTCCGAGTGCACCTGCACGCCGCGCACGCGTCCACGCTTGCCCTGCGGGTACACCTCGATCTCGTCGTCTCGCGCGGCGGTGCCGGACCACATGGTGCCGGTCACCACTGTGCCTGCGCCGGCGATGGTGAATACGCGATCGACCGGTAGCCTCATGGGGAGTGCGGCTTGGCGCGACGGCGCTTCATCGGCGACTTCATCGAGTGCGGCTTTCAGCTCGTCAAGGCCAGCGCCTGTGCGGCTCGAGACTGCGATGATCGGAGCGCCCTGGATCGATGTGCCCCGCAGAAGCTCGGTGATGTCGTCGCGCACGAGCTCCAGCCAATCGGCGTCAGCGAGATCGGACTTGGCGAGCGCCACCACGCCGCGGTCGATGCCGAGCAGGTCGATGATCGCGAGGTGCTCGAGGGTCTGCGGCATCACGCCGTCATCAGCGGCCACCACGAGCATGACCACGTCGATGCCCGTCGCGCCGGCGACCATCTGGCGCACGAACTTCTCGTGCCCCGGAACGTCGACAACGCCCATCTCCCGCCCGCTGGGCAACTCGAGCCTCGCGAAACCAAGTTCGATGGTGATGCCGCGGGCCTTTTCCTCGGCCAGGCGGTCGGGATCTGTGCCGGTAAGTGCTTTGACCAGCGAGGACTTCCCGTGGTCGATGTGGCCGGCAGTACCCAGTACGAGCGAGGGCATGGTCAGGCCTTCTCGCCCAGACGCGCGCACGTCTGCTCGAGTGCGGATGCGACAAGGTCGATCTCGGCATCGGATAGTGTGCGCGGGTCCAAGATCAGGCGGCCGTCGTTGATGCGCGCCACGATGCACGGGTCGCCGAGGCGCAGCGACGATTCCAGGTCCACAACGCTGCCGCCAACAGGCGCAAGCGCGACTAAGACGGTGTCGATCTCGGCCAGCGGAAGCGATCCGCCGCCTGCACGTGCGACGCCGGGCTCGACGCTCACCGCGAACAGGGCGCGGGTGCTGGCTCCGATGGCGGCCGCGAGAGTCTCCGCGCGAACGCGCGACTCATCGGCAGACATGGTGAGCATGCGCAGCGTCGGGATGTCTTTTAGCGCGCGCTCGGGATCGAGATAGGCGCGAAGAGTCAGTTCCAGCGCGGCCAGGGTCATCTTGTCGAGGCGCAGGGCTCGGGCCATGGGGTGCTGCTTGAGTTTCGCGATGATCTCGGCGCGACCCACGAGGATGCCGGCTTGCGGACCGCCCAAGAGTTTGTCGCCCGAGAAACTCACGAGCGCAGCACCGGCCGCGATCGACTCGCCGACCGTCGGCTCGTACGGCAGCCCAAAGGGTCGCAGGTCGATGAGCACGCCTGAGCCTTGGTCCTCGAACACCGGAACGCCGTGGGAGGCGCCCAAAGCGACGAGCTGACCGAGCTCGACTTCCTCGGTGAAGCCCAACACGCGGAAGTTGCTTGAATGCACCTTGAGAAACAGGCGCGTGGCAGGCGTCAGCGCCTTCTCGTAATCGCGCAGATGCGTCTTGTTGGTGGCACCGACCTCGACCATCGTGGCGCCGGATTCGGCCATGATGTCCGGGATACGGAATGAGCCGCCTATCTCGACGAGCTGCCCGCGACTGACGATAGCCTCGCCGCCGCGCGCGAGCGCCGCGATGCCGAGCATGACCGCGGCCGCATTGTTGTTCACGGCCATGGCCGCCTCGGCTCCGGTGAGCTTGCACAGCAGCTCCTCGACATGAGCGTGCCGCGAGCCTCGCGCGCCGCTGGCGACATCGTATTCGAGAGTCGAATAGCCAGCCGCGACCTCCTGAACGGCTGCCGCTGCGGCATCCGAGAGGATCGAGCGGCCCAGATTGGTGTGCACGATGATCCCCGTGGCGTTCACGACCCCCACAAGCGAGCGCGCGGCCCCAAGCTCCACACGAGCCACGACATCGGCCATGAGCTGTTCGGGATCGAGATCTGTCACGCTTTGCGCCAGGATCGCTGCGCGCGTCGCGTCGATCTGTGCACGAAGCGCCTCTACCACGACCTGCCGAGGATGGGCCTCAAGCAATCCCGCGATTCTCGGGTGCTTCAAAGCGTCGTCGACCTTGGGAAGTGCCCGGAGCAATGCTGATGTGTCCATGACGCGTATTGTACCCGAGCGCGGAGCCGACACGGCGCTCAGGCTATGGTGAGAACGTCGCCATCGGCCAGCATCGCCGCAACCCCGTCGAGCATCGTGCCCACCTCGCCCACCGCGAGTTCATCGGACAGGCCCAAGTAGTCCAGGCACGTCCCACAGACCTTCACGGCGCTCCCCTGCTCGATCAGCAGCCCCAGATCGTCGAGGACCTCGGAGCCGTCGCAGGCAAGGCGCACCCCTTCGTGCATGAGCATGATAGCTGCGGGCCTGTTCGCGTCGCGCGCGACCGAGTACACGAAGTTGCGCATGAGCACGCGCCCCAGCGCGTCGTCGTGGCGGCCGATGGAATCGGTGGTGATGAGGACGCGCTTGGCCATGGGTGGTTCCTCCATTAAGGACGACTTAATCATTCTATCCAAAATGATTATCGCCGAAGAACCCCCCACTAGCGCAAGTCTCAGGCGAGAATACGCACCTGACCTGCGATGCCTTCGACGCAACGTCCAATGACCGAGCCGCTCTCACCGCGTCTATCCAACGCCTCGAGGAGCTCGTCACAGCGCGCAGGGTCCACTGCCATGAGCAAGCCTCCGCTTGTCTGCGGGTCGGCGAGCACACCTCGCCATGCATCATCAGCAGGTCCCCAGTCGACCACTGGATCGAGATCAGCAATGACATCCTCGGTGCGTCCGGGACGCACGCCGACGCGGCTGTACTCGAGAGCTTGGGGCCAGATCGGCACCGAGGCCAGATCGAGTTCGGCCGCGCAATCGCTACCAAGCACCATCTCGCGGAGATGACCAACGAGGCCAAAACCGGTCACGTCGGTTCCTGCATTCACTCCGACCTGCACCATCGCCTCGGAAGCGGCCTTGTTCAGCCGAGCCATCGCTTCGATGACGTCGCGGATCGAATCCTCGGTCTCCAGGCCGCGCTTGAGCGTG
>JAHIQC010000278.1 GCA_018902765.1 Actinomycetota bacterium
AAGTAGTAGGCGGGCAGAGAGACCAGGACCACCGCCAGGTCCCCTGCAGTGAGCCCCTTCAGGACTGTGGCAAGGAGAGGCGCGCGAGCCAGCCATACGATTGCTCCAACGGCCAACCCCAGAAGCACCGACCACACAAGCGCAGCTGTCACCAGATCACGGGCGGGATGTCTGTTCTTGCCCGCCATGAATGCCAAGGCTGGCCCCAAGCCAAAAGAGGCGGCACCCAAAGCAAGCGAAGGAATCGCCGCGACGACCGCAAGAACGCCTTTGCCCTCGGGTCCGAGTAGACGTGCGATGATAATCGTGGAGACCAGACCCACGACCAGCATGTAGACTTGACCACCGAAGCCGAAGACAGACTTGCGAGCTATGCCCACTTGTCACTCCCGTGTGAATGAACGCCCAAACAAATGCTCCCTAGGTGAGGGGATGCGGCGACTCACGCGTCGGCCTGGCGCCACATCATGGATGGCGCAAGCAACTATATCATCGACACCCACTTTGGGCGTCCTATCGAGCATGGAGCAATCTGACATGCAGGCACGACATGACCGACTCGTGGTGTTCGATATCGATTTTCCCCAGTTTCTAGGGAATCGGGCATTCGATCGCCCCGTTATGGACCAGTATCCGGGCGCGGGTGCGATTTCCGCGCTCTCGGAGCCTCTGGCCGAATCTGACGTCTCCATGATCACGCCGGACCTCTATCTATCGCAGGGCGCCTCGGCGCGCAAGACAGTGGTTCTAGGCAACGAGACGACTCGCTACACTCACACCCTTCTGGTGGACCGGGGCCTCAAGGGCGCAGTGTGCACTAGCGGTGAGTCGCCCATCGTCGCTTGGCGCTTCTACGAGAATCTCCCCGTGACCTCTTCATGGTATGACCACATGGTCCTGTTCCCGGGTGCGAGCTCTCTGGCGACCGGAACGGCCACCTTTCATGAATTCACTTGGCCGTACCCCGACTTCGCGCCGCGCCCCGGGCTGTCGTGGGACGAACGCGCGCTGTTGACAGTGATCAGCGGCAACAAGCGAGCATTCGGTTGGCCACAACCCGCGTTCGACTTGTTGCACCCCAAGCCCTCGGCAGGACGGTGGTATCGCGCATGGCAGGCACGCAGCGCGCAGCGTCGCAATCCATGGATGGGTAGTGAGTTGTACCTAGAAAGGCTTGCTGCTATCCGCCATTTCGGGGGTACCGACGGCTTCGACCTATGGGGTCGTGGCTGGGATCGACCGACTTCGGGCGCTGACTCGGCGGCACAGTCCGCGATCAACAATTCCTATCGAGGCGCGGTCCCACCGCACGACAAGCTCAAGACACTCGGTGGCTATCGCTTCTCACTGTGCTTCGAGAACACCTCGTATCCGGGCTACATCACCGAGAAGATCTTTGACTGTCTCGTATCGGGATGCATACCGGTCTACCTTGGGGCCCCGGATATCGATGCATACATCCCTCGTTCGGCGTTTATCGACTCTCGTGATTTCCCCGATTACGCCGCCCTTGAGACTCACCTGCGCCAGATGTCCGCCGAGGAGTCCGAGCGCTACCTCACAGCTGCGAAGGAGTTCCTGGAGTCGGCGGCGGCCTCAGCCTTCACCGAGACACACTACGTCGACATGATGTCGGGACTACTCCTTGAATCATTCGAAGGAACGTACTGATATGGCGAAACTCACGGTAGTCATCCCCACGTTCAACAGGCCCGAATACCTAGCGCAATGCCTGGAAACGGTAGCCGCACAGACCTTCCGCGACTTTGACTTGGTGGTATTGGACAACGCGAGCACTAAGGACAACGAGCCCACGCTACGTAGGATCGAAAGCCTCCAGATCGAGTACATCCGCAACCCCCAAAACCTCGGCGCAGCGGGCAACATCGAGAAAGCTCGGGAGATCGGGACGCGCTCGCCCTACCATATCGTGTTCCATGATGACGATCTCATGCATCCGAGAATGCTCGAGTCTCAGGTAGCGCTTCTCGATTCCCACCCTGATATTGCTTGGATCGCGGCCGAGTGCCAGCCCTTTGGGCTCGATACGAAAGCATCATTCGTCGACCAACACGAAGGCGATGCCCCAACCGAGATCTACGATGATGCGGGCGCCCTGGTGCGTCGGCTACTCGAGAACGCGCCACTCCATTTTGGCTCAGTCATGTTTCGCACTTCGATTGCCGAGTCCACACACATGCGATTCGATGAGTTCGCGATAATCTCGGACCGGGTCTTGCTTTGCGACATTGCGCTCAAGGCCCCAGTCGGCCTTATTGCTCGTCCCTTGGTGCTCTATCGACACCACGAGGCGCAAGACAGCCACAATCCGGTGCTGCGCGAACCCCACGCTTTGGCCCTGATGGTCTACTACAAACATCTGCTGCCGGAGCCACTGTCAGCGGCGGACCGAGAACTCCTCAAGCACCATGCCACCAACTACCTGCTGCATGCTCGTTCCACGGTCGCTCCGGAGAATCGCCTTCGCCTCTCGGAGCTGACACATGCGGCGAGGGCTGAGGGTCTATTCAGCTGGCTCTCTCTCGATGGTCAGGGCGTAGCTGCGCTGGCTCGGCTCCTCGGCATGAACAGCGCCTATGGGGCGGTTCGCCCGAGGCTTGGA
>JAHIQC010000279.1 GCA_018902765.1 Actinomycetota bacterium
AAGTTCGATCTGTCCAAGCTTGAGAAGCTGAACGACGTCGGCAGGTTTGAGACACTGTCTCCCGACGCTATGTGGGCGGCTCTCGGTTCGCCGGTCGATGCGAAATCCATCGTCGAGATCGGTGCAGGCACGGGCCTTTTTGCCGCCCAGTTCGCCCTGCGAGCGCCGGCCGCCACTCTCTTTGCGGTCGATATCGAGGAGACCATGCTCGCATGGATGCGTGACAACCGCCCCGAGGTGGCAAGCGGCCGGATGTTTCCGGTGCTGGCCGAGGAGTCCCTGGTGCCTCTGCCCGACGCCTCGGCTGACATCGTCTACATGATCAACCTGCATCATGAGCTCGCTTCGCCCGCGAAGAGCTACGCAGATGCGCTGCGCCTGTTGCGTGTTGGAGGTCGCTTCATGGTGGTCGACTGGGCTCCCGGCGACAGCCCACGAGGGCCCTCGCAGCATATTCGCGTACCTGCCGAGGATGTGGCAAAGATCCTTACGAGTGTCGGCTTTCGCAAGGTCATCGTTCACGACGGCGTATTGCCGTACGCGTGGCTTGTGACTGCGAGTCGCTAAAGGATCGGTCGTCGAATGGTTCTGCGACCTACCCGAGCCATTCCCTGACCGCGCGTTCGACTCCTTCACGGCCGGCGTCGACGACATCACCGAAGCGGTCGGTCGCCATGGCCAGAGAAGCAAGCGATTCTGGCACGCATGCGCACCCATCGCCAACGATTTCCTGCACCTGGGCCAGAAGGTCGAATCCACTCATGCCGTCGTACTCCGGCGGTAGGGGATCGCCGTATGCGACTCCCTTGAGTGCTCTCAGCACGTCGGCACCGAACTTGGCCCAATGTGCTGTAGAGACGATCAGCACAGGGTTCGCGCCGCGCATCCGCTCGGCTACCTCCCAAGCGACAGCGGTGTGAGGATCCATGAGGTAGCCGGTCTCCTCGAACACGTCGCGCACGGCCGCAAGCGCGTCTTGGTTGTCGACCCAATCACCGACGAACACCTCGCGCATCGTCTCGAACGTATCGCGGTCAACACGGAAGCTCCTCCTGGTCGCCAACTCGCCCATCCATTCGCGCACCTGTGGTGGCCCGGCGAGATGAAACAGCAGACGCTCCAGATTGCTCGAGATGAGGATATCCATGCTGGGAGAGGGTGTGGTGACAAACTCGCGCTCGGAGATGTCATACAGGCCGGTATTGATGAACTCGGCCAGCACGCTGTTCTCGTTGCTCGCACATATCAGCCGCTCGATCGGCACACCCATCAGCCGCGCGTAGTATGCGCCCAGGATATTGCCGAAGTTGCCGGTGGGTACACACACATCCATCGGCTCGCCCGGCTTGACCGCACCGGACGCGATCATGTCGGCATAAGCGCTCACGTAGTACACGATCTGCGGCAGCAGTCGGCCCCAGTTGATGGAGTTTGCCGAGGAGAGGCGCAGACCGTGATTCTCGCGCAGCCAGTCCTCGAACTCGTCGTTGGCAAAAACCGCTTTGACGGCATACTGGCAGTCGTCGAAGTTGCCGCGAACACCGAATACCCCGACGTTGTCACCGGCCTGCGTAACCATCTGCTTGCGCTGGACATCAGAGACGCCATCGACTGGATAGAAGACCACGATTCGAGTGTGGTCCCTATCTGAGAATCCTTCGAGCGCCGCTTTCCCGGTGTCACCCGATGTGGCGACCAAGATCAGGTAGTCGTCGTCGGCCTTTCCGCGAGCGCGCAGAATCTCGATCGATTCTGAGAAAAACAGCGGCATGCACTGAAGCGCCATATCCTTGAATGCGCTGGTTGGGCCATGCCAAAGCTCAAGCACGTGCATATCGGCACGGACTTCGACTACAGGTGCCACACGGTCGTCATCCCACTGATCGCCGTAGGCCGCCTGCGTGAGAGCATCGATGCGCTCGGCGCTCATATCCACGCCGAACAGGGAGAACACCGCAGCAGCACGACGCCAGTACGGCCACTCGGCGAACGCACTGATCTCCTCGAGGGACAGCGATGGCAGATGCTCGGGCACAAACAGCCCACCACCCGGGGCGATACCCTTCACAAGCGCCGAGGAGAATGTCGGGCGCGAGGAATCAAGGCCGCGGGTGTCGAGGTAGTGCGTCTCGTTTCTCATGCGAGCATCCTACCCGAAGACGGGAGCGCCGTGCAGGCGGTGGTGTACATTACTGGTACACCTAAGTCGCGTGAGGAGTCCGCATGAAGTACTGCATCGTGATACTTGATGGGGCCGCAGGCTGGCCTTTGCCTGAGCTCGGCGGGCGTACTTGTCTCCAATACGCAGCGATCCCGAACCTCGACCGCATGGCACGAGGGGGGATGCTCGGTCTTGCACACACTGTGCCCGAGGGCATGGAGCCCTCCTCGGCAGCTGCTTGTACTTCGATCATCGGTTACGACCCGGTAGCGGACTACATCGGCCGAGGAGCTATCGAGGCGGCGAGCATGGGTATCAAGCTCGCCGACGATGAGGTCGCGCTCAGGCTCAACACCGTCACGTTACTCGCAGGAGTGATGAGCAGCTATGCAGGCGGTCATATCTCCACCGAGGAGTCGACCGTGATCGTGACCGACCTTGCGCGAGAGCTTGATGACGATGTGTTCCGTTTGTATCCCGGGGTCGCATATCGACACATCCTCGTGGTCAAGGGCCATCCGGAGCTGCTTGACCTTGCCTACACGCCTCCTCACGACATCTCCGACAAGCCTTTCGGCGAGCACCTACCGGCCGGGAAGGGGAGCGAGCTGCTTCTTGAGTACATGGAGCGCGCCCGCCCGATCCTGGCGGCTCATCCACTGAACGCCGCGCGAATCGCAGCGGACAAGCTGCCGGTGACCGACATGTGGCCATTTTGGCCCGGCGTCGCACCGGGAGGCATGGTGAGCTTCTCGGATCGCCGGGGGCATAGCGCCGCGATGACGTCGGGCGTGGACCTCCTGAATGGCCTTTCCGTGCTGGCGGGTATCGACAGACTGGAGCTTGCGGGCGTCAGTGACGGCCCGGACAACGACTACGTGGCTCAAGCGGAAGGCGGGCTGGCCGCCCTTGCGGATCACGATCTGGTTGTGATCCATGTCGAGTCGCCCGACGAGGCCGGTCATGCAGGTGACATCGAGGCCAAGGTTGCAGCCATCGAGGCCATCGATCGCGAGGTGCTGACACGTGTCCTGGCGTACCAAGGTGCACTCAGGGTGCTTGCGATGCCTGACCATCCCACACCCATAGCGCTCAAGACCCATGTGGGCGAACCGGTCCCGTTCGTGCTCTACGGTCCGGGCATCTCGCCCAATGGGGCGACCACCTACGACGAGCTGAGCGCGTCATCTACCGAGAAGATCGTCGATCCCGGATATGGCGTGATGGAGCTACTCCTGGCTCGCTAGATCTTCCCCGCGAGCACTCGTCCGAGTGATGTCGCCTTGTCGCGCTCCCAGCTATCGAACTGCTCGCGGCCCCAAGACGCCGTGACCGCGAGTGAGCCGATCGTGCGGATCCCGCCGCTTTCAAGCGCCCGCCGCAGCTCGCGAACCGGGCCTGTCGTATACCCGAAGAACGTGGCCAGGGGTTCGGGGGCACTGCAAGCGGTGATGATCACAGCACGTTTGGCTGCCCTGGCTGTCGGATGCAATGGCAAGTGCCGCTCGCCCATCCCGGGGAGTTTCAGCTGGCCGTTGCTTGCGAAGTAACCGGAGATGCGGTCGAGTACCGCGCGCGTCGCGTCGTCGGGGCGCCGGAAGTACGACGGAGTGCCGAAGATGACCCCGTCAGCTGCGGCGATGCGCTCCACAAGGCCCGGAAGCCCATCTTGGATCTTGCAGGTTCCCGTGAGTCGGCACATGTTGCACCCGGTGCAGTCGCGCACTTCGAGGTCGTGGAGACGGACCCGCTCGACGCTGGCTCCAGCTGTCTCGGCCGCATGCGCTGCGGTCTCGACCGATCGACTCACGGCCCCACGCCGCAAGCTTGCGTCGATGGCTATGATCCTCATCTCGCCGACCTCCTATGCCTGGTCTTCACGGAAGAGCTGTCGCTGTGAGCCGGATTCCGCGGCCAGCGACCTGAGTGTGTCGAGTGAGTCATCCAGCCAGTCGATGGCAGCGCGCTCAGCGGCCATCGCGGCGTCGAGCGTCATCCGATGCATCAGGGCCGCTCGATCGGCGCCGCTGCCGACTTCCATCGCATGCGAAGTGGCGCGCTCACGCAGTGCACTGAGGCGCATCTGCCGTTGTGTGCGCGTGCGCTCGAGAACGTCTGCGAGTGCCTCGTCCGATAACTCCGAGCCGAAGTAGACCTGTATCAGGAAGGGGTCTCGGTAGGGAGGGAGTGCGTGCGAAGTGGCGAGCCAGTCGTCCAGACGCACGCGGCCAGCCCGAGTGATCCGGTAGACCTTGCGGTTGGGTTTGCCCGTCTGGATCTTCTGCTTGGAGGTCACGTAACGGGCCGATTCCAGCCGGTCCAAGGTGCGGTAGACCTGTGCTTGATCGGCCGTCCAGAAGTGAGAGGCGTCACGGTCGACACATCGGGTCTTGATGTCGTACCCCGACAAGTCGCCGTCTGCCAAGAAGCCCAATATCGCGTGGTCGAGCGACACGCGAACCCCCGAAATCGAATATATGACAACACCAATATAGGATAAAACATATATAAGGCGCAAGTATCAACATGAAGTCGAGAGATAGTAGAGAAATCGCAGGTGAGGGGCGCGCAAAAACACTCTACCAAGGATTGATGCTACAGAATGCACCGACTGGGGACCTACTCGGCGAACTGAGCCTCGTGGAGACGTGCGAATGCGCCGTCGGCTGCAAGCAGCGCGCGGTAGGCGCCCTGCTCGACGACTCGGCCATGGTCCAAGACCACGATTCTGTCGGCATCGCGGACGGTGGAAAGGCGGTGCGCGATGATGAGGGCCGTCCGCTTCTTCAGCACATCCCTCAGCGCATCTTGGATGAGTGACTCGGTGCGAGTGTCCACCGAAGAGGTGGCCTCATCGAGAATCAGCACGGCGGGGTCGGCAAGGATCGCCCTTCCGAAGGCGATGAGTTGTCGTTGCCCGGTTGAGAGGAGGGACCCACGTTCCCCAACCTCGGTCTCGAGGGCTTCAGGCAGGTGCTGGGCGAACTCCATGACGCGCGCGAGCTGGGCGGCGGCGAGCACTTCGTCGGCACCGGCCTCAAGACGACCGTAGCGGATGTTGTCCGCGATGGAGCCGGCGAACAGGAAGGGCTCTTGGAGCACCATGCCCAAGTTTGAGCGCAGCGAGCCCAGGCTCAGGTCTCGGAGGTCTGCGCCGTCGAGCAGCACGGATCCATCTGTCGGGTCATAGAAGCGCGCCACCAGATTAACCAAAGTGCTCTTGCCAGCCCCGGTTGCGCCGACGATGGCGACGGTTTCGCCCGCCGCGATTCGGAGCTGGATGTGATGCAGCACTTCGGGGCCAGTGCCGTACGAGAACGACACATCCTCAAAGCTCAACGACCCGGTGGCTCGTCCGATTGCCGTAGCGCTCGGAGAGTCGGTGACCGACGAGCTCATGTCGAGCAGCTCGAACACGCGCTCGCCGCCTGCCAACGCCGCCTGGGTCTCCGCGTACAAGCTCGAGAGTTGCGATACCGCGTTGAAGAACTGTCGGGAGTAGTTGAAGAACGCGACGACGACGCCGATAGTCACGAGCTGCTGAATCGCGAGCCATCCACCAAAGACCGCGACAAACGCCGTGGCTACCGTTGAGATCACGCTGAGGACCGGAGAGAACGCTGAGGAGACGGCGGCTGCCGAGATGTTTGCATCCCTGTTGGCCGCGTTGCGCATCGCAAAGCGGTCCGCGTTTTGGCCGGTTCGATTGAACGCCTGTGCCACCTTGATGCCGCCCAGTTCCTCGGCAAGTGCCGATGAGACCTCGCCGATGGTTTCCTGGCGCTTGCGGAAGGCCCGCCTCGCGATTGCCGCGAACAGTCGCGTAGCGAGGAACATGAGCGGCAGGACCAACAGGGTGGCGAGCGCCAGCCTCCAGTCGACCCACAGCATGCCGGCGAGAGTCGCGATCAGTCCGAGGCTGGCGCTGATCACACGGCGGAACCCTTGGGACAAAAAGGAGCTGACCTGTTCGATGTCGTTGATGAGCCGGCTCATGATGTCGCCGGACTCGCTTGACTCGAAGAACGCGACGGACAGGTCGTGTATCTTGCCGAATACCTGGGACCTCAGCTCAAAGAGCGCCATCTGTCCGGCTTGGCCGAACCGCAGTATCTGCCCCCGCTGTGCCCACCAGCCGATCAGCGCGACGCCCCCAAGCGCCGCGACGGGGGCGACGAGTACCCGCGCGGAAGC
>JAHIQC010000280.1 GCA_018902765.1 Actinomycetota bacterium
GAACACGATGGCTGAGATCTTGTATGCGGTCTCAAGTGCGTCGCCGCTCTTGATGAGGATGCCATGCTCGGCTCCCTTACCGGTGCCGACCATGATCGCAGTCGGAGTCGCCAGGCCCAACGCACACGGGCACGCGATGACCACGACAGCGATGCCCGCAAGCAACGCGGCGATCGGCCAGCCCATCTGCTGAGCGGCCATGGCAAGCGGCTCGAACAGGATGAACACGGCAGCAGGATCAGGGCTGGCCCCCAGAAGGGCCGGACCCGCGAGCAGCCAGAACACGAATGTGAGCAGTGATGCACCTATGACGAACGGTACGAACACCGCACTGATCCGATCCGCAAAACGCTGTACGGGAGCCTTTGAGCCCTGAGCATCCTCCACAAGCCGGATAATCTGGGCGAGAGCGGTGTCCGAGCCGACCTTGGTAGCGCGGAACGAGAATGCCCCGAGCTTGTTCATGGTCGCGCCGATGACGGTGTCACCTGCGTTCTTCTCAACCGGGATCGATTCGCCAGTGAGCATAGATTCATCAACTGCCGAGGAACCCTCGAACACCACGCCATCGACCGGGACCTTCTCGCCAGGACGTACGATGACGGTGTCGCCCGCCACTACCTGCTCGACGGGGATGTCGATCTCCTCGCCACCACGCACTACTCGTGCGGTCTTGGCAGCAAGGCCCATGATCTTCTTGATCGCGTCGCCGGTGCGGCCCTTCGCGCGCGCCTCGAGCAACTTGCCCAGAAGCACGAATGTGATGAGCAGCGCGCTCGTCTCGAAGAACACGGGTTCCATCTGGAGCGCCGGGATGAACGTGGTGGCGACCGAGAAGAAGTACGCCGCCGAAGTGCCGATGGCGATGAGTGAATCCATATTCCCGGTCATGCGCTTCAGTGAGTGCCAAGCGCCGCGGTAGAAGCGGGCGCCGATGATGAACTGCACCGGGGTCGAGAGAGCGAACATCAGGTACTTGGCGACCTGCATGGGGTCCCATGCACCGCCTACAGTGCTGGCCAGCCACTCGGCCAGGGCCATCGGAATGGACTCCATGAACGGCGGAACCATGGCGATAATGAACAGCGGCACCGAAAGGGCGAGTGACCACCTGAACATCGTCTTTTCGTGCGCATAGGCTTTCGCCTGCGCCTGGGCCTGGGCGTCGGTACCTGAGGTGGCCCCAAGCACCTGCTCGACCTTGACGATGGCGTCATACCCCGCACCCTTGATGGCGCTTATGAGGTCGTCGACTCCGACGACCGTAGGATCAAACTCGATAGCAGCGGTCTCGTTGGCCAGATTCACGCTGGCAGTCGTCACGCCCGCGAGCTTGCCGAGGGTCTTTTCAACGACAGCCGAGCACGAAGCGCAGGTCATCCCGATGACTGCAAGAGTGACCTTGCCCATCGAACCGGAGCCCGCAGGGGCAGCAGCCTCGAGAGGCATCGGCTCGTAGCCTGCCGACTTCACGGCAGCGGCGATCGCGGCCACATCGGCAACGGCAGGGTCGTACGTGGCGGTAAGCCGCTCCGTGGCGAGGTTCACTGTCGCACCCGTGACGCCGGGGAGCTTGCTCACGGTCTTCTCTACGACGGCGACGCACGATGCACACGTCATGCCGCCGACAGCCATCACGGACTCGGCGGTGTCGGGGGCAACCGCTCCGGGAGCCGTCGCAGCAACCACGGGCTCCTCGGCCAAGATCGTCTCGACGACGTCATCTTCGGGCATCACCGGACACGTACCGGTCTCGCATGCCTCAACCACGTCGGCCTCAGGCTCCGGCAGCTCAACGGGTTCGAGAGTGACCGATCCACCGGTCGGCTCAAAGCCAGCCGCGCGGATGGCCGCGGCAACCGCTTCGGTATCGACGTCGCCCGAAGCCACGATCGTCGCGGTTCCTGCGGTCGCATCTGCAGCAACCACGGACTCCACGCCATCGACTCCGGTCAGGTTCATGGTCACAAGCTTTTCGCAGGCCCCGCAGTGCATCCCATCGATCGAGATGCGGAAGGCCTCGTTGTTGGTTTTCATCGTTTCCGTCTCAATCTCCTACTCGACCACGATCTGGCCGAACACCATCTGCATTCCACAAGAGAACTCATACGTACCAGCAGCCAAGCCATCGAGCTTGATGGTCTTGTCACCGGAGGTCAGGTCCTCGAAGAAGCCGAGATCCTTGCTCATGACCTGAGCCATGCAGCCCGAGGCGGCCTTGAACGTGATCTCAGCAGGAACCCCGGCGGCGAGCTTGATGACGTTGGGGTCGTACGAACCATCGGTCGAGACCGTAATGCGCTGAACGCCATCGGCATCAACGGTGGCTGCACCCTCGACGGGCGTGCTGGATCCCGAACCGTCACCGCAGCATGCGCAAGCCGGCGAGTCCGAGTCCGAGGCCGAGTCGGAGATTCCGACGGGCGAAGTTGCCACGGGGCCGGTGCCAGTGGTGCCGACACCGCCACGAGCGGCCAAAGCAAAACGATATGAGGCGAAGAACGCCACGAGCACGAGCAGGGCGATTACGGCATACCTGATGAATATGGCGTCAGCGCCGGTGGTCTTGATCTTAGTCATTGTTTACGTCTCCTAGTGTTCTAGTTGCCAAAGAATCCGCCGAGGAAGAGTCCCGCAAAGACCGCGAAACCCACCACTCCGCCGATGATGAGTAGTTCTTCGGGCTTCATGCCCAGTACGTGTGTCGGGCCCGCAGCGGCCGCAGCAGCGGCCTTCTTGCCGGGGGCCGGCTTGGGTGCGCTCTTGGTGCGCAGGTACCACACGCTTCCCGCGCCCACGCCCACTACGAGCAGCACGAGCGGAAGCAACGAAGAGCTCGAACCGCCGCCCGCACCCACCGTGATGCTGCCGGACATCATGCCCATGCCACACGTGAGTGTGTAGGTTCCTGCCTTGGTGGCGGGAAGCTCGACGACGGTCGTGTCAAAAGGCGCCAGATCGACAAGAACACCCATCTGGGGAACCGCGAGTTGATCCGAGCACGCATTGTCTTCCTGCCTATCGACGATGAGGCGTACGGCCTCATCGGCAGGGATGTTGATGCTCTGAGGCTGGAACTGCGTGTTCACGATTGACAGTGGTATCTCGGCCACGCCGTCGGCACCACGCGTGTACTCCTGCGTCGGGGCCTGGGTTGATCCGCCGAGGATCGACTGCTTGATCGAGGCTGCGGTCACCGGCGAGCCTACGAGCATTGCGCCGCGGTTGATATACACGAGCCCGAACACAAGAACCACAACGGCGAGCAGGAGCATGACGCGCTCCTTGAGTCTTGCAGGCAGCAGGCTCGAAGCCGTTCCGAAGCCCAGCATGAGCGGCGCAGTCCCCAGTCCGAAAGCGAACATGACAAGCGCGCCGTTCAGGGCGCTGCCGCTGGCGGCAGCTGTGAGCTGAGCCGACATGAGCGGAGCGCATGGGAACAGCCCCGTGAGCAGCCCAAGGGTGACCGGCGTCGCGAGCGAGCTGTGCCCCTCTTTGGCGTCCTCGTTGGCCTTGCGTCGAGTGCGCGAAAGTGCCGTGATGAGGAACTTGGGAGGAGCCGGTGTCATCCGTGCGGCCCAAGGGAAGCGGCCGGTCATGCCCAACGCGATGATGACCATGAACGCGCCGGCAACAAACATGACGTACGGCCGTACCGCGTCTAGGTTGAAAGCGGAGCCGATCGTTCCCAGGAGCAGACCGACGAGTATGTAACTCGTGATCTTGGCACCCTGGTACGCGAGGTTCGGCACCACCTTGTGCGCCAGCGACTTGCCCTCGGTGCCCTTGAGAGCATATCCGACGACCATCGGGCCGCACATCGACACGCAGTGAAGACTCGTCACGAGCCCCAATGCGAGCATAGGAAGAAACAGGTCCACATTCACTCCTTAGTGAGTAAGAGTACGTCATACTCCCGCGCACCGTATTGGTGGCGCGGTCAAACAAGGAGTGCAGGATCAGACTCTGAGGCGCCCCACCAACGGGTCGCCGGGCGGATCGGGATCATCGGGCACGACGAACATGAAACGCTGGGATGACACCGTCGCGAACAGCGGCCGCTCCGCTAGAAGCATGATGGCCGCAAAGACCACGAACAGCACGAACATCGGGATGACGAGAGCTGATGGCGCATCGCTCGGGAAGTACATGTGCTCGCAGTCCAGAGCGGAACCGAGGTCCATGCCCATCATGCCGCCAGCCCCTGTAGGGCCACATAGCTGCATCGCGCACACGGGGATGAGCACAGCGATCAGCGCAGCCGCCACGAGTGCGACCATGACTGACTTGCTGGCGATGCCATTTACAGGCCTCAACGGAATCTCCCCAAACGCGGCTGGACGCCTCACACAACTGCAATCCACGTGCCATGGTGCGTTTTAGGGGGATGTTGGTCCGCGCAGCTGATCCGGCTGCGGCTCCCGCCGTCCTGACCTGCTCAGATGAAGTACATCGCCGAGGAGTCGCGCACGAGAATCTCCTGCCGGGCAACCAGCTCCGCCAGCGTCTCGGAATCGAGCGCCTGCTCCAAGGTCGCTGCAGCCCTATCCCACATCTCAGCAACCGCAGAACCGGAGGTATGAGGCACATCCAGAATCGTGCCTTGGATGGCTCGAACCACCTCCCCGACCGTAGTCTGCTCGGCCGAATTGGCGAGCATACATCCTCCGC
>JAHIQC010000281.1 GCA_018902765.1 Actinomycetota bacterium
CCTTGGCCGAGACGGTCACGATGAGCATTCCGAACGACACGATTCCGACGGCGATCAGGGTCTCGGTGAGGCTCGGCGCATAGGGCGAAGCGTGGGTGCCGAGTGGATTTATGGCAAAGCCCATCGACATGAGCGAGTAGCGCTTCATGAACACCGCGAGGATGTAGAGCGCCGAAGCGGTGATCTGGATGGCCGGCAGATGACGGGTCTTGCGTCCGGCGAGCAGGGTGAACGCCGTGACACCGAGCACGAGCACGGGCACAAAGGCGAACGCGTAATCGCCGGTGAAGAACTCCGCGAATCTCATCGCGTGGCCCGGTTTGGCCGAGGTGGGCCAAAACACCGTGAGGATCTCCACGAGCAAGAAGAACAGGTCGATGATTATCACCGTGGCAAGCAGGGTCGAAAGACTGCGGAACATCTTGGCCGATAGGTCGAGGATCCCATAGTGTTTGAAGATGTACGCGGCAATCAACAGAACCGCGATTCCTGACGCGGTCGCCGAGGTGAGGAAGATGGGCACCATCATCGCCGTGTTCCACAGCTCGCGAGACTTGTTCATCGAGAGCACGAAGGCCGTCGTGGTGTGCAGGTAGATCGCAAGCGGCAAAGCGATAAGCGTCATGCGGAACGCCCACTTCTCGCCGCCCTTATGCGTCATGAGCAACCAAAGGTCGAAGAAACAGACGAACATGTAGATGTTCGCTGCGCTACCTGTATAGATGAACGGGGATGTCGGGTTAGGCGTGAGCAGCATCCACACGGCGCGCCATGGCCGCTCCATGTCGGTGACGATTCCTAGAAGCGCCATCATCACGAACACGCCCGCCAGAAGCACCGCGAGTCTGGAGAGCGGTCGGTACTGCTCGGCCCCAAAGAGCTGCACGCTCGCATAGACCACGAGTCCGCCGGCCGCTAGCCCCACGAAGTACATGTAGTTCACGAACCAAAGGCCCCACGGATATGCATCGCGCATGGCCATGACCACGCCGCCATGCATCATGGCGTTGGCCCAGGCCAGACCCCCAAGACCGAGTCCGATCAAGAGCATCACAACAAAAGCCCAGTAGCGAGGGCCTGCGGTACGAAGTGCGCCGAAATCAAAGTCGACTCCGATGAAGCGCTTCACGCCGGGTCTCGGTGAGGTGACTATCGCCATATCAGATCACCCCACATACCAGATCATGGGCTCGTTCCCGTACTCCTCTTTCAAACGCCAGACACGCCGCGTCTTGAGAAGTATGGAAACCTCGCTCTCAGGGTCATTGAGATCGCCGAACGTGCGGGCGCCGACCGGGCACGCCTCTGTGCATGCGGTCGTTTGTCCGTTGCGCGTGCGTTGGATGCAGAAGGTGCATTTCTCAACCACGCCGGACTTCTCCTCGAGCGGCACCTTCGGGTTCACTTCGTCTTCGGGAACCTCCGGCTCCACCCAGTTGAAGTGGCGCGCATCATACGGGCAGGTCACGAGACAGTTGCGGCACGCGATGCACTTGTCGTAGTCGATGACGACGATGCCGTCGGGTTCTTTCCAAGTTGCGATGACGGGGCATCCGTACACGCAGGTCGGCTTCGCGCAGTGCATGCACTGCACCGGCATGTACCACTTGTCCGGCCGGCCGCCCTGTTCGTAGTTCACGTTCGTGTGCTCGATATCGACCTTGCCCGGCTCCATCTCGAGCACCTGGATGTAGGTGAAGCCCGAGTTGCGTCCGATGTTGTTCTCCTCGACACAGGCATATACGCAGCGACGGCAACCGATGCATGCCTTCACATCGATCACCATCCCCCACTTCTGCTTGCCAGCGGGGTCGGCGTAACTGACCGGCTTGCCGGGGTAGTTGACCGGCTGGTTTTCTTCGATGATGCCCTCGATCGCCGCGTTGCCGCCCTCGGCCTTAGCGCCCTCAGACGCCGCCGCAAGCTGGGCCTGCGAGGACAGGACCGCCGGCACGACGCCGGCCGCCAGGATTCCGGCAGTGGCGCCTAAGCCCTCAAGGAACCTGCGGCGCGAGAGCGTGCAGCCCTCGGGCAACAGGGGCTTTTCCTCGGCCGGCTTGATTTGCTTGCTGTCGCTCATCGCTTGAACCCTCCAAGAATCAGGTAGCCGAGGATTATGATCACGAACACGCCACCCAACGAACCGGAGATGACGAGCCACAACGGGGTCAGCACCCCCGCAGGAGCAGGCGGGCCGGCGAGTGGGGTGAACGGCTCGCGCTCGGAGACCGCGCGCACCTCCATGCCCGTTCCTTGGAACGGCGGAAGCGCGGCTATGTAGATCCAGGAGGGAGTGTGCGGGTCATGGCAACCGGCCGCGGTGCATTTGGGCTCGTGCTTGCCATGGATGCCGACCTCCCACTCGCTGTACTTCTCGAAGTGGCAGCGCTGGCAGACCTTTGACACGTTTCCGGTGATGGGCTCGAGGCTGCCATCGGGCAGGATGAGCATGCCGGGGTTACGCGTCGGATCGTCGTGGCACGCCAGGCACGCCTTCTCGTCAGTCCCCAGCGTGTCGTGCACCTCAAGGACGATCTCGTGCTTCTTGAGGCCGATGGGTAGCGGCTTTGTGGGCTTGCCATCGGCACCGGTGGTGACCGGATGGCAGTTCGTGCACGGGTAGAAGGCGAGCTTTCCGGTCGAAGAGCGCCCTGCGTATGCCGAGGAGGCTCCCACGAGCATGATCGCCATGAGCGTCACGACCAGAAAGGCGGTGAGGGTCACACGAGGTTTGAGGCCACCGTTGCGCTCACGCCTCGTTGCGCTGCCGAACGATTTCGTGTCTATGACAATCACACCGCCTCGAAATAGGAGCGAGAATCGATCGCCCTGACAGTATCAGCCACTACATGAATGCCCATTCAGGGCATATTGCTGTCATGTTAGGTTTTCGTTAGCGGAGATTCGGACTCAGTGAACTATGCTTCAGAGTACACCTGCCCAAAGGCAGCAAGGAGCGAGGGCCCGTGAAGAAGATCCTAGTCGTGGATGATGAGAATTCGATCCTCAAGATCGTCGACTACGCCTTGAGCGAGGCCGGCTACGAAGTGCATCTCGCACAAGACGGCCCGGGGGCGGAGTTCATGTTCGGGCAAGTGAAACCCGATCTCGTCATCCTCGACGTGATGCTGCCAGGCAAGTCCGGGCTCGATATCGCTCGCGACCTTCGCACCACTTCAGATGTCCCGATCATCATGCTCTCAGCGCGCGGTGACGAGGTGGACCGCATTCTCGGACTGGAGTTCGGCGCAGACGATTACGTGACCAAGCCGTTCTCGCCTCGCGAGCTCGTGAGCCGGGTCAAGGCGATCCTGCGCCGCGTGGAATCGACCCCTGCGGACAAGGCGTGCATAGATGTCGCCGACCTGAGCATCGACACGCTCTCGAGACAGGTCACCCTGTCGGGTCAGCCTGTGCATCTCACGACCTCCGAGTACGGCATCCTGCTGCATCTCGCGCGCCATCCCGGACAGGCGTTTTCACGCCAGGAGATCCTCGAGGCCCTGTGGGACGAGTCGCCGGTAGGCGACGAGCGCGCGGTGGACGTCCACATCCACAACATCCGAGAGAAGATAGAAGAGGACCACAAGAATCCGACCTACCTGCTCACTGTCCGCGGGTACGGTTATCGTCTGAGGGAGTCGTAGGCCGATGCCCGCAAGGCGCAGAGGCTCGATCAGGCTGTGGCAGACCGAACTGTTCGTCATCGTCATCATGGTGGCCATCCTGATCCTGTCCGGGTCGCTGTCGGCGGGGCTCAAGTCGACACTCACACGAATGACCGAGACAAGTGAGCTGCGCAACGCCTCGGCCTTCGCTCAGCGGCTCGGCCCCGAGTTTCCGCTGGGCCCGAGCGGCTCGCAACAGATCCGCGAGGTGATAGCCGAGTATCGCGACATCTACGGCGGCGGCATCTGGGTCTACAACGACCGCGGCGAGCTCCTCGAGTCTGCGTTCGATGCGGCTCCACTCGACGGCGTGCTCGAGTCGGCGCGTCTTGGCGCGTTGGGCCAGCACGGCTCTTACGCGCTATCGGACCTGCGCCCGAGTGGCTGGATCGTCGCCGGCAAGCCGCTTGTGGGACGAGATGGCGCGAATCACGGTGCGGTGGTCACGGCGAGTTCCGCCGATCAGCCCGCCGCGATCCTCAAATCGGTGCGCGACCGACTCTGGACGACGTTTTGGACCTCACTGATCATCGCCGGACTCATCGGCTTCGCGTTTTCCGAGATCATCGCACGGCGTATCCGTGCGATGTCAGACGCCGCCGCCTCCATCGATGCGGGGAACTTCGACCAGCGCCTGTCCACAAGCCTCGTCCCTGACGAGATCCAGGGGCTCGCCGAGTCCTACAACAGCATGGCCGAGCGCCTCGGCAAGGCCTTCAATGCGATCCAAGAGAACGAGCGCCAGATCGCCGCCGTGGTCGAGTCGATGGCCGAGGGCGTCTTGGCCATAGATGCCGAGGAGAGAGTGCGCGTCGTCAACCCAGAGGCACTCAGGCTCCTTGGTCTTGAAGGCCGGGACCTGGTCGGCGAGCGCATGACTGATCTCACGGATAGCGAGGATGTCCTGAACATCGTGAGAGGGGCGCTCGCGTCACGTAACGCGAGCAGCCGCGCGCAGCTGGGCCGATTCATGGTGATGTTGCATTGCACGCCACTGTTCGACGAGCTCGATGGCGTCGAAGGCGCGGTACTGCTCATCAGCGACGTGACCGAACGCCACCGCCTCGAGGACGCGCAGAGGCGTTTCGTGGCTGATGCGAGTCATGAGATGCGCACCCCTATCGCTGCGCTCAAAGGCATGCTCGAACTGCTCGACGATGGCGCCAAGGAGAATCCTGAGGTTCGCGACGACTTCATCCAAACGATGCAAGGCGAGGTCGATCGCCTTGGACGACTCGTGGCCGACCTGCTGACGCTTGCTCGCCTCGAGGCCGGAAGCCTGCGGCTCAAGCGGAACCCGGAGTATGTACTAGAGATGCTCGAGGACGTGACCGGCGTCATGCAGACCTTGGCCGAGCAATCGGGCGTCACCCTCTCGGTCGAGGTGCTCGATCCCGAGACCCAGGCCATCGCGGATCACGACCGCATCGTCCAGGTCCTCCTAAGTTTCACTGACAACGCGCTCAAGCACTCCTCGGCGGGTACTACTATCCATCTGCGCGCGCAGCGACGCGGGGCCAAGGTGAGATTCGAGGTCGCCGATGAGGGCGCGGGCATCGGAGCCGAGGAGCTCTCGCGGGTGTTCGAGCGCTTCTATCGCGCTGACGATGCGCGCGCTTCGGGCTCAGGAACGGGTCTCGGACTTGCGATCACCAAGGAGATCATCGAGGCCCACGAAGCCGAGATCACGGTTGAGTCGATGCCGGGGGTAGGCACGACGTTCGCCTTCGAGTTGCCCGCTGTGGGAGCCGCTGAGCCGCTCACAGAACCCTAACAGGACCGCAACCACGCACGAACCTCCGAGGCTTCCACACGGGGCACAATCACTTTGGAAGTATTGGAAGGGGGCGTGGCCCCCAACGAGTCTCAGGAGGTTGAGGACGATGTCAATCATCCTTACCGCGGTCCTCATCATCGTAGGAATCGTAGGGGCAGTTGTTCTTCTCGTCGCTGTTCCCGCTCTGTTCGGGATGATGGCGTACGACACGATGAAGTCCCCCAAAGCAGCAAAGAGCGAATCTCGCGATTCCGTCACCGTGATCGCAGCCGAGCGCGGAGTCGCCCGGGCGTTCGTTTTGCTCGGTGGCGCTTTCTGGTCGATAGCCGCTTTCGCCGGGCTGTACAACTTCCAAGAGACCGGCGCGAGCGCCGCTCTCATGGCAGCGGCCATTCCGCTGGTGGCCTGCGCCGCGACCCTGATCGTCGGTTGGTACTACGAGCGCTTCACCGCAGCTATCCTTGCTGTCGCCTCCTTCGCGGTCATCGCGTGGGGCGTGGTGTACGGCTTCGAGGCCGGCGTATGGGCACTCATGACCTTTGCGCTGATCGGCCCGATGGCTACCGCCGCCGTGCTGTTCTGGATGGCTCGCCGTGAGCAGGAAGCATACGAATTCGTCACAGCGACCCGCCCGCAACTCGCCTTCGTCTTCGCAGCACACAGCACACTGGCCGCGTAACGCGACCAACCGCAAGCCCTCTTCGATAAGCCCGTCCCGTCAACCGGGGCGGGCTTTCGTCATGCATTGGGACGCCTGATCCGTCGAACGTGATGAGATCGCGGGCCGCACGATAGGCGCCCATCAATCGCGTATGTTTCATTATATCAAGTTGATACTTGACTTTCTTAATACTCCGCGCAAGAATGGGCTGACTTAATGAAGGGAGTGTGACCCAGTGTCCCATGAATGGCACGACTTGACTGATCTGACCGGTGAGCGGGAGTTCACCGTGAATGCGGTGCAGATCAAAGGCAGCGGCATCACCATCGAGGGCGAGTTCGAACTCCCGCCCCTCGCCGGTTTGCGCTACGAGGACCAGGTCTTCGTAGGCGAGTTCGTCCGCTGTCACGGCTCCATCAAGCACATGGAGAAGGCGTTCGGCGTGAGCTATCCGACCATCAAGAACCGGCTCAACCGCATCGCCTCTCAACTCCAGCTCGTCCAGATCGACGTGGAGCCCACCCCTGAAGCTAGCGAGGACGTACTCGATCTGCTCGAGCGCGGCGAAATATCCGCAAAGGAAGCTGCGGGAAGGCTCAAGCGATGAACGCGATCATGCCACCCCTCGTTATCGACGTGCGCGTGCGCGAGGAGGGCTCCCGA
>JAHIQC010000282.1 GCA_018902765.1 Actinomycetota bacterium
CTGAAGTCCTCCACCAGCCACAATGCATGCAGGCGCATTGCGGTATCCAGATGCGCCCGAAGTAGCACGATGCTCGCTTGCCCGTTCCGGCGACGTGCCAACTCGGAGAACGCATCGAGAAGCGCCGAAGTCCTCTTGAACACCGCGCCCATTAGGAGGACGGTCCGGCCTCTGCCGTCAGTTGCTTCAATCATGCGATGGAGGGAGTCCAGCATCGCTGGAATCAGACGCTGCTCAAGCAGCACGAGACGGCGGTCGAGAATGTCCGGGATGGGAGCATCAAGCAGCGAGGGGTCGGCAACGCACGACAGGCAGCTCAGGTGGGGCAATCCATCCGTCAACTTCTCACGACTCCGATAACTCTTCGACGCTTCTGTCTAACGTGTTGCGTTTGAGCAGACGCGCAAACGCATTCAGGTCATTGTAGCTCCTGGCGTTCTGCTCGAAACGCTAGTTAGCGGGCGGGTGACGATTGCGGAGTCGACTACTGCGCGACGAGTTCCGGCGCAGGCGAATACCCCGAACCGTCCGGACTGATGTAGAACAGGTCGCCGCTGGCATCCTTGATGAGGTACCTGCGAACAAACGGCTCGATGGCGCCGTACTTGCCGGTTCCGGTGTCGTTCTCGACGGCGATCGCTTGCGCCTGAAGTCTGGCATCCCGCTCAGTATCGGCTTCCGGCAGGACGCGTGCGACGGGTGCCTCTTGGTGCTTCGGGTCGATCGCGCCAGTGAACATGTCCGGCGACTTCTCACGAAGGACTTTTCCGTCTTTTGTCACCACGATCTCTCCGACGTTCTGCCTCACGGTCCCCGATGCATCAGTGGCCTCGCGCTTGAACATGAAGGCGTATCCCTCAATCGCCACCGGCGTCTGAGTGCTTGCGTCAGAGGCGGCCAGAAGCAGCTCGTCTTGGATTGGCTGAGTCTCAGGGGCAGGGTTCGGCTCCGCTTGGATGCACGCGCCCAAGAAGAGCGCCGCGGTCAGGGCGAGCGCTACTGCGATGACTCGCATTCGGCACCTCCCTGCTTCCGTCCCGCTAACGTGGTTCGGCATGAGCGGCGGCCCATGCCTTCCGTAATTCTAGCGCTCCCGCCGTCCGTCTCGATGCCGGGGTTAGGCATGTCCGCGCAGTGACGGGCGACTACCGCGTGTCGAGCTTCCGGAATGCACTCGGCGGCCAGTACACAAGGGTGACGCCACCACGGATGCTTGACACGGGTATCGGGCCGAAGAACCGGCTATCGCCACTCACTGGTCTGTTGTCTCCCATGACCCAAACGTAGTCATCGGGGATCTTCGCCGGGGGCGACACGGAGCCCGGGTCAGTGCGCACGTCGTTCAGATATGGCTCGTCCAACTCTTGCCCGTCGACAACGACTATCCCGTCGCGAAACTCGATCGACTCCCCGCCGACCGCGATGATGCGGCTGACAAGAGCAGGGTACGTTCCCGTGGGGTCGTCGAATGTCACGATGGTGCCGGCATCCGAGCTTGTTCCGTGGATGCTCAGGACACGCTCGCCGGCTGTGAGAGTCGGCTGCATGTTCTGGCCACTCAGCACGAAGGTGTCAGTGTCGGTAACCAGCGCTCCGGCGACTAAGGAGATAGCGCTAAGAGCCGAGAATGCGACTACCGCCAGCACTGTGAAGACAACTAGTGTGATGCGCAGCCAACGCGGCAATGCTGCCCCCAATCCCATCCAGACTATGCCTAACGTGTTGCGTTTGAGCAGACGCTCAGCGCCGTCAGGTCATTGTAGCTCGTGGCGTTCTGCTCGAAACGCTTGTTCGACCGGCTCAGAAGCTGCCAGCAAAAGAGATGGTGGCCAACCCAAACACCAGAATCAGGCACGGGATGAAACCAGCGACGATGCCGGTACACACCGCTACACGAACGGGGGCCGTAGCCGGGCTGAAGCCGACACGTATCCCCCACACAAACAGATAGACGGTCAACACAACGGCGATCACCATGGAGGCGCCCAGAGGCCGCATCTCCCCAGAACCGGCGCTACTGCCGGCGATGCCTGCAAAGAATGCCAGTACAGAACCACCGACAAGCGCGTTGGCGATGAGCACGCCCTTGCGCTCGGGCCAGTTCCGGATGATGGCCAGAGATGCAACGGCGGACCCAGCAACTGCAACGACTCCCCTGGCCAAGAGTCCCCAGATTGTCACGATGGCTCCCCCGCGGTTTGGCTCGGTCGAACGTGATGCGCTTGAGCAGCGGCTCAGCGCTTCCATGAGTCTAGCGGTTCTGGCCGTCTGCTCGAAGCGCTAGTTCTACGACAGAGACTTGGCCGGTAACGGACGTTGCCGGCCAGCACGCTCACATCCCCGGCTCGGCGCAGACCCACGAGCGATCGATAGGTCGCGACTCGCAGCGACGTGAGAAGCGCTAGGTCAAAGCAGCCGCTTTGATGATCTGGCGAGGGGTTGCGAGAGCGTCACCGCGAAATGGGTCTTCTCATTGCCGAGGACTCGCGTAGGTTCGTAGAACGTGTTGCGCTTAACCTGTGAACCGCAGGCCTCGCGCAGGTCGCCACTCACAATACCTGACACGGCCAAGGTTCATCTGGTTGAAGCGCTAGTTAGCTACCAATCCCAAGGGTGGCCGGTAACGAAGGTTGCCGGCCCCCAACAGTGCAGGTCCGATGACCGTGACCCCCGACGAGCTGCGATCCGCGCATCCAGGTCCGATCTCGTGAAGCACCGAGTGCCCGCGCAGGTCCCCTACATAGGTATTGCTCTTCTCGCGCAGATCGAATGGCTCTGGCCGAGGAATCGCATAGGTGTAGCTAACGTGTTTGGCTTAACCTGCGGCGCAGTCGCCCTCAGGTCAGTCTACCTCCTGGCCGTCAGGTTGAAGCCATTGTTAGGAACGCCGGGCAAGCGTCACGAGCCGGGCTGAGGTTCCAAATCAAACGTCTCGATGAGGCCGTCCGCCCAAGAGCGCACCGCAGCGAGATCGAGCAGGTCGACGGCCGCCATACCCCGCATGGCCGGGTTGTTGTCAGGGAATCGCAGATGCTCCGGATCGAGCCGACCGCCGAAGACGGCCGTCGACACCGGCGAGAACCAAGCGTGCTTTGACAGTCCCTTGGCGAGATGCCCACGGGCGCCCTCGAACTGCTCCGGCGTGTCCTCGATCGGCCCGAGTCCGAACAGCGCGACGGGCAACGTTGAGAGTGCAGGGCGGTTGCGTCTGAGGAATCGGTGGGCCTCGCCGCGCCACATGAAGAAGTAGAGCGCCGTTCCCAGCACCACCGCAGAGTAGCCATCAAGTGAGCGCACCTCGCCCGCCGGTCTGGCCGCTGCGTCGATGCCACATTTCGTGAGAGTTGAAGCGACGACCTCCGCGGCATCGCGCGTCGAGCCGTACTTGGTCGCATATGCCACCAGCACCGAAGCCATGTGCCCCCCTCAAGTGGAACCCGGCGTCGCCGGCCTTCCTAACGCTATGCGCTTAACCTGCAAACCGCAGGCCTCGCGCGCTGTCGCTACTCACAGTATCGAACACGGGCAAGGTTTGTCAGGTTGAAGCGTTAGTTAGCTTTC
>JAHIQC010000283.1 GCA_018902765.1 Actinomycetota bacterium
CCCGTGCTCGAGTCGGTCTCACTGGGGAGATAGACCTTCGCCGGCTGCTGCGAGGCACCAGCGGTACCGTCGTGGCAGTCCGTGCAGAACTCAGAGACCGAAAGGATTCCGGTCGAGGCGCTCGGGAAGCCGCCGCCATTCTTGTCCTGCTCTCCACCATACGCGGTGTCCGCAGGGCCGAGCGGATCGACCCAGTTGATGGCGAGCTTGTTTTCGCCCGCATCTGCGACCTGGTACAGACCTCCCGGAGCGCTCGTGTCACCCAGACCCGCGACCGAAGTCGTCATGTCTGAGACCTCGACGCCGGCAACGAGCTCAACGTCTGGGTTCTTGAGAAGCAAGAAGCGACCCGTGGGCCACACGGGCTTCACGGACGCCTTGCCGCTGGTGCCACCCGTACGAACGACGAAGTTGCCCTCGACAGGGGTAAGGCCCCACAGGGTCTCGCCCGCATCATACAGAGAGGCCTCGCCGAGGTCGTACACCGTTCCGTACGCCGTGACGATCGGGGTCGGGGCCGGACCGCCGGTGTTTCCGTTGACCTTCACGACCCAGTTCTTGGACGGGCTCGTGGCAGGCTGGCCCACCGTGGCGCGCTCTGTCTCGTCCTCGAAGTAGGCACGACCCGGGTTCGCAAAGGTAGTCAGCACGCGGGCTGAGTTGCCGTGCGGGGTGTGACAGTCGAAGCAAGCAAAACCGTTGGCCTGGGTATACGCAGGCTCGATGTCGGCAGGAGCCGCACCCTCGTAACCGAGCGTATGACCGGTGCCCATGCCGCGGTCGCCACTGGTGACGGGACCGTTAGCATCGTAGGCATTGTCCATCTGGATGTTGATGGTGGAACCACCACCGCCGCCGTGACAGAACTCGCAGGCGTCCTCGCGCTTGTTGGCGCGAAGAAGCATGTACGAGCCTTTGGCGTAGTGGGTCGAGTGGCAATCTTGACACTTGTTTGTTGAGACGGTGTAGCCGCCGTGCGGGCCTTGCGCGGAGTAAGTCTGATCCGCTCCGGGTGTCCTCACGTACTCGCCAGCGCTCTTGCCGTAGTCGGCAATGTCTCCTGGGGTTCCACTGTAGGTGCTCACGGCGGAGTTGTAGTTCGTGCCACCGTTGTTGTAGCCCTCAGCGAAAGCCGGAGCAGCGACCAGCGCGCACACCGCGACCGCAAGAGCGGCCAAAGCGAGAAAGCGCTTCACTGGTACCTCCTTGTAGGATGTCTTGATGATCATGCGTGTCATTTCACATCACCTCCCCCCCATGACAGGATTCGCATCCCGGACACGAATGTCCGGTTAACTGACGTTCATGTTAGTGCATTCACTAACAGCTTTTCAATAACTCCGTGATTTCGTTCACTTATCCTGCGATAACCGAAACTTATTCCTGCAGGTAAACGAAGTGCCGCCAGATTTTCACCTGACGGCACTTCAAGAATTGATGATTCAGGCTGGCGCCAAAGCGCCTAATCCTTAAGCGAATAGTTCTCGACAATCCGCTCATACTCGAGTGTCTTGAAGCCTTCTCGCTCCAGTGAGGCACACTGCTCGGCATCCGCACACACGACGATGTGTCGGCGGATCAGCATGCGCTGAACCACGCTCAGCTGCGCCGCCTGAGCAAGGCGCTCATCGGCGGTCTCGATAGGACCGGCCGCGCCCGCCGCCGCGCGCAGGTGCTCGCCTATCATGACATCTGCCTCAACGGCCTGCCCGTAGCGCTCGATGGTGTCCGGAAGCGCAAAGGGGCGCTTCGTGGCGGACAACAACAGACGTGCGTTGCCCTCATCTATCGCTCGCTTCAGCGCCGCGTCCGTCACGAACCGGCGCTTGCGACCGAACACGGACGCCAGCAGCAGCAGCGGCAGAAGTCCGAGCCATCTGAGCATCGGATACAAGTTCCATATCTGCTGGTCCTCGGGCGCAACAAGGCGAACGATCTGAATGCGGTCGTTGCCCGTGTCGCTGATAGCAAACAGGTCCCCGCTTAGATGCGCGATATTGGTGGGAAGCTCGAGCAATCCGTCAGCCGCGCCTCGGCGCTCGCCACCGAAATCATTGACAAGCTCGCCATCCTTCGGGTCGAGCAACGAAATCGTGTGCCTGAAGCTATCCAGAACGACCGGGCGTCCGTCTCTGGTGACCGCGACTCCCGTGGGCAGCCCGAAACGGCCCGCGATATCCTCGGCATTCAAGGGCCTGGTTCCGGCGACCCACAGCACCGTGGCCGTCACGTCGCCCTCGAGGCGCACAGCCTGCACGCGGGCGTTGTTCGCGTCGGCGACATACGCGACGCCATCCGCGTCAAAAGCAACCTGCCGAGGATAATCGAACTGGCCAGCATCCGGACCGCGCGAGCCTGCCTGCCCGAGTATCTCGCCCTCGCTTGTGAAGGTCGCTATCGGGCCGAACGTGGCCACCGCGACCTGCCCGTCAGGATCAACCGCGACGGACACCGGGTTGAGTACGGGAACCTCCCACAGGTAGGTCCCGTCGGTCGCATACGCAATGAGCTTCAGCCTCGAACGATCGATGACATAGACGTGGTTCGCTAGGCGGTCCACGGCGACGCTGGTCGGCGCGAGCAGGTTCCCGGGATTGGTCCCCCGCTCACCCCAGTGACGGACGTAATCGCCGCTTGAGTCGAACTCCACGATCCTGCCTGAGTCCAGTAGCGTGACAAAGAAGCCGCCCTTGTCGTCCGCGCCGATACCCACAGGGCGCACGATGTTCTCATCGCCCGCGTAGGTGTAAATGGAGCGGACGGGCACGATGCCATCGCCCGCTTTCTGCGTGTCCTCGCCCGAGCTGCCCTGAAACGCGCTGCCCCCCACCAGCCACACATAGAAGCCGAGAAGTGCGAGTGCCGCCAGGACCACCACGGCGACGCTGATCCAAAGGCGTCGTGTTGCATGCATTCGATCCGCTCCTTTATGCCGCTATCACGGCGCAATCGTGTCGGTCGTGGTCTCGTGGGGGTTTGCGGTGCTGGTCGCCTCGTACGTCACTCCCAGCTTCGCCAAGCCGTCAACAGCACGCGAGTCCCCGGGAAGGAACTGCAGCGCCGTTTGAAACTCCTCGATGGCTCGGTCCTTCTGGCCTGCGGCAGCAAGCATTTCGGCGTATACGATCCGGATATCCGCGGCTGTGTAGTCGATGGCGAAACCTGCCTCCATCTCGACTATGGCCTCATCGGCCTCGCCCTTCTCGAACAGGATCTGGCCGAGGATGAAGTGAGCGTCAGCGAACTCGGATTTCGTGTCGAGCTCGATTTCGGCTCGCACCTGCTTCTCGGCCTCGTCGAGTTTGCCGTCGAGCAGCAGCAGCTGCGCGTAGCGCAGAGGCATGCCGGGCTGACCCTCGGCGACCTTGACGGCCTTGGCCGCGTGCTCCAAGCTCTCGCTCTTCTTGCCCAGTTCGTACTCCGTCTCGGCAAGCGTCATAAGGATCGCGGGGTTTTCCGGATCATCCGCCAGGCCCTTGGCCAATACCGCGTAGTCGCGTTCCAAGTCACTGGCCGGAGTGCTGTCAAAGAGAGATCCGCCGAGGAGCAGCACTCCTATGACGACCAGCAATGAAAGCACGATACCGATTAGGGCCCACAGGGCGAACCGTTCGTTGCGTCCGGTGTTTCTGACCTTGGGCAAACTCGATGTCATCTGAGCAGCACCTACCTCGTTCGTTGTCCAGCGTCCGGTGCGACATGCCTGTGCAAGTACGTTAGTTCATTAATTAACTTAATCCGCGAGGAGGATACTAGCAAGGTCGCGACCAAAGAACAATCTATCTGCCGCCAACAAGCGGATCTGATTGGTGACAGGTCGCACAGAAGGCGAGCTTGTGACAGTTGCAGCCGATCCGACCGTCTGCCAGTGCCTGGGTCCCATGCCGCGGAAACCACTCCGAGTACGTTCCGTGGATGTTGATGTCGTCGTGGCACCCGCATCCCAGGGACGCATCGGCCTGATAATGGCAGCGCTCGCATATCCTCGGATCATCTTGAGATGCGCCCGCGTGTTGGCTCATGAACTCCTGGGGATGTGGCAATTCCAGACCATGGCATGCGATGCACCGTTTGGTCACCACCTCTGAGTGACAGCCTCGGCAGGTCGTGGCGATGTCGGTGGCACCCATCGGCACCTCGCCCGACGTGATGTCGAGCGGCGCTTCTTCGTGACACGTGGGGCATTCCGACGAGGCGGTATCTCCATCGTGGCATGTGAGACATCTGTCCATCATCGAGCGCTCGGGCACTGCCGAATCATCGCGGTACTCGTGCCCCGTGCGTGGGTGGCATTCAACGCACGCCATTGCTGCCTCGATGACATCAGAGTGGCGCATGCGGGTCTTGCCCGAGGTGGTCGCCGTGACAATATCCTTGTGGCACCTGAGACACGCACTCGATGCCACACCTTCCTGAGGCGCCACCGCAGCGCCAAGGAGCTGTCGCGCCGCCCCTCCCACAGAGGCGTAGAGCGCTCCGCTGAAGGAGCCGCCCGCATGGCATCCATAGCAGGATGACTCAGCGTGGTTCCCCCCTTCCCACGCTACCACCGCTGCCGAGACCTCATGGCATGAGCCGCACGCCCGGCCGACGGCCGGCACGAGAGGCGACAGTGCCAGGCCCACGAGCGCGACGAACACGATTGCGGCAACGATCACCGCGCGAGCCCAGCGGTCCTTGCGCCTGACACTCACCTTTGCGCTGCGGCGTCGGGCAAACTCACGAATCGAATCGATGACCGCAAAGAACAGAAACACGAGTGCCAAAAGGAGCATGACCGCGATGAGCGCGAGAAGCATCGATTCGCGAGGATAGGCGCGCGGGTCGGCTATAACGTGAGGAAGCTGCTGCCGAAGACCCGCCAGACCAGCGGAAAGCCGATCACCCAAGTCCCTGAGACTGTCGAGGTTCATCGGGCACCGCCATGGGCGTCTGAACGCACTCCGGGCACGAGCGGGTGACTCGCGCTGATATGGCAGCGCTCACAGACCTGCACTGAGTGACAGCGATGGCATACCTCGGCACCGTCGTTCTCAACCTGCGTCGGATGGCTCGCCAGAAACTCCGCCGGATGAGGCATGGCTACGCCATGGCAACTCTCACACCAGGTAGCCTCGTGGCAACTTGGGCATGATGCGCCGTTCTCTTTTGCACTTTCGCCGTGGGACCGAGGCCACTGCGCCGGATGCGGCATCGCCAAACCATGGCAGCTCGCACAGTACGAGGGCGCGTGGCAATCCGTGCACCCCGTCAGGTTCCCCATCCCATGGGCCTTCTCCCAGCCCTGTCCATGCGCTGCTCGCCACGAAGACGCTCCCGTCGCGCGGGTGCTTCTGCTCACATGACACAGGTCGCAGCTCTCGATACGTACGGCGCTCGTTCGATGGCAACTCGTGCAATCCGCCATCTGCACGCCTATGTAATGGCGATCGGAAATCGGATGGCCGATTCCGGGATGGCACGAGTAGCAAGAACTGGCCTCGAAATCCGAATGCCTCACGCGGATGCCCCGCGACTCAACAGTGGAATCAAGGACGGCGTTGTGACAGTCCCGGCACGGCGCGTCCGATATCGCCACCGGCCTCGCTTCTCTTCCAAGCACCGCCGAGGATATCCATCCCCATGCCCTTGGTGCATTCACAAGCGCCGCAACAGGTCCGGTCCCGGTGTGGCAGGCACGACAGTTCGTCCCGGAGTGAGCCGAGTCTTGGGCGGCCGTCACGTATGGCGTCATGGCGTGACATGAGTCGCACTGAACGACCCCGCCGGCAACAACTGCGCCCCCGCCCCACACGCCTGCGAGCACGCCCATCACGACCAAGACCACCCACGCCGCGCGAGAGATCACGCTGGCGCGACGCCAGCGCTCGCGAACAGCGGACAGTCGGGTACGCTCCTTTGCAGGAGTGTCCTCGTCATTCACGTGGGTGGGACAGGTCAATTCGTACCTTTCTAGAATCCGGATGGCTCGCTCACGAGCAACAACTCATCGGCTGCCTGCGCCTGCATTAGCGCACTCCCGTGGGCCTGAGCCCACAGCGCAGCTTCCTGGCGGACTGCGACGCCCCTCGGATACAGGCGCATCGCATAGACGAACGCATCCCATACCTCCACCGGAGCCTGATCATTCATCGCTGTCAGGAGACGAGCTCGCGCCACTGCCAGATCGTAGCTGTCAGGCTCAAGGTCGAGGCCCTCGTCGAGGACTCTGAGCGTGTCTTGGGCGGATTCGGAATCCCCTGTCGCAAGCCGATACATCTCCGCATCAGCAAGCGCGACGCGATTGGTGTCAGATGTCGGGTCTACTCTGACCGCCTGCGCGGCCGAGTGCGAGGCCTCGGTGAACCTCGCTTCAGCGAGATAGGTCTGTGAGTCCGCATACGATGCATCCGCATACAGGTACACACCACACGCCACCGCAACGATCACTGTAAGCCCCGTGGTTGCGTAGCGCAGGTACGGGCGCAGCACAGCGAGTCCCATGTTCGTTTCGGCCCCCAGCGCGGCGCCACGCGCAAGGCATAGCCCGC
>JAHIQC010000284.1 GCA_018902765.1 Actinomycetota bacterium
CGCGCCCATGTGACCATCCTCGAGATGAACTGCGTCGATTGCCACAACTTCCTCGTTCATGAGGAGAGCCCATCGGGCGGGCAAGTGCCTGAGATGGAAGGCTGTCTCAAGTGCCACGACGGCGATCGCGCCAAGGACAGCTGCTGGGCATGTCACACCGACAAGGCCGCGCCGGTGACCCACAAGGCCACCGACTGGCTCGTGGTTCATCCAGACGACGCGAGCGATCAGGCGTGCGCGAAATGCCACGAATGGTCCGGCGACTGGTGCGTTCAGTGCCACGAGACGCGTCCCAAGTCTCACGGTACGGATTGGCGTGCCGCACATGGCGTCGCGGTGAAAGCACACCGAAACTGCGAAGCGTGCCACACGGGCGAGTCTTGCATCGAGTGTCACGGCGTCGTGCCGCAGCTGAATCTCGATCCGAACCTGAAGCTGGTGGAGTAGGCGATGACACCCGACGCCCCACTCATACCTGCCGAGGAGCCTGCCGAGCGGTCAGGCGTCCTCCGTGGACGTCTGAGAAGGCCGAGTCGCCGAACGCCTCTGTTCATGGCGATGGTGGTGCTCGGCGTTCTGGTTGTGGGATACGCGCTCCAAGCGGCGAGCTCCTCGCCCGCGCTGTGCCTTTCGTGTCACGAGATGCAGCTTCGAGGACACGAGTGGGAGCAGTCTGCGCATGTTCAGGTCACCTGCGTGGACTGTCACACCAAGCCACGTCCCTGGTACGCAACGCCACTGCGCCTAGTGGATCGGGCTGCGCTGATCGTGCGGGACGTCTCGTCGCATCTGGCGGGCGGCTATGACGTTTCGATCGACCGCAGCAGCGCAAAGACCTCACCGATCACCGACGCGGTGTGCTTGCAGTGTCACGACCCGAACCGCAAGGCCACCTCGGGCTTCCGCATTCTCATAGACCACGTGGAACACGCCAAGCTCAACGGTTCGTGCGTTTCGTGTCACGTGAGGACCGCACATCCGGTTGAGACCAGGGGGCAGGCGCTCACGTTCATGGGGCAGTGCTTCACCTGTCATGGAACGCCGGAGCAGCCCGATGCCTCAGCCGATTGCGGGGTGTGCCACCCCGCCGACTACGAGCCGGTCCCGCCGACGCACGAGAGCACGACGTGGGCGAAGAAGCACGGCGAGACGGCCGTTTCGGACTTCGGGCTTTGCGAGATGTGCCACAAGCAGCCGTTCTGCACCGATTGTCATGGCGTGGCGATGCCACATCCGGATGGCTGGGCCGAGGGCGCCACGGGACATTCGCTTGTGGCCAAGACGAATCGCGCCGTATGCGAGCGCTGCCATGGAAAGCGCCTGGACATGTGCACCATGTGTCATCACCAGGGCTACACGCCGACCAAGGGTACGTGGGTTAAGCAGCACTTCGAGCAGGTGCGCAAGCGGGGAGCCGCGTACTGCATGGACAGGTGCCACTCGCCGTTGTTCTGCATCGGATGTCACGCGCAGACGCCTGAGTCCTGAAGGCGGCCGCTCGGCTAGGGAACCGCAGTGTAGGAGATCGACACGAGCAGCGGGCCGGGATCTGTTGACCAAGGGACCGTCGCTTGCAGGCTGTCAACGTAGCTCTGTGGACCCGCAGCAGCGACGCCCAGCGCCGGACCCGTGACCGTCAGCCCCATCAGCGCCACGGCGCCTGTCACGCTGCGCGAGACCGTGCATCCCGCATTCGAGTCGACCTGGTATGCAAACGTGCGGATGGCCGACGGCGTGCCTGGGGACAGGGTGCCGAAATCGATGTCGGCATTATCCATGGTCAGCGAGACCCATGGCAGCAGGCTCACGATGATGCTCTGGCGCGCGACTTCGGTTCCTGTGGCGGCGTTCACGAGCACGACGGTCCATGTGCCCGGGGTGGCGTTGACGCCTAGGGTGTACGCGGAGACGGCCGTGTTTCCCGGTTCAACATCAACATTCGCGCTTTGAAGGATCAGCGTTCCCGACGGATCGAGCCATCTGAACCGCACCTGCGTCGTCCCGGACAGCAGGGTCCCGAGCGCCCATACGGTGTCGGTCTGAGAGAAGGCGGTCTTGGCCGAGCTCAAGGAGCCGTCGCCATAGGTGACGAGTTGCCGCACCTGGGTGGTGTCAGTCGCCACAGCCTGAAGTCCCGAGGAGGCGTAGGTTGCCCTGACGGTCGTCACGTCGAACGACCCGACAGGGACGGAGAGCGGCACGGTCATGCGGACGTAGATGATCTTGGTGCCGCCGTACCCGGCCGCGCTGGCCTGAGTGATCTGAGTGACGCCATCGGTGTCGTAGAAGCGCACGGTCCAACCGAGTGTCGAAGAGGCTGTGAGGTTGAAGGTGCGTGCTTGAGTCGAACTGTTAGTGATGACGTGCTGGAACGACACCGTCTGACCTTCGCCGGAGAACGTGGTGTTGTTGGGCGTGAATGTGAGCTCTGATCGCACGTTGGTGGTGTCGATGGCTTGATCGAAGACGGTTGGGTCGCTCTGAAGCGCAGCCTTCACAGTAGTGATGTCGGTCGAACCGATGGTGGCGCCGGCCGGAACGATCACGCGGGCCAGCACCGACATGCTCTGCCCTGCCGTGAGCGTGACGGTCGGCAATGCCACACCCGCGGTTGTGAACACCCCTGCAGTCCAGCCGGTGGCAGAGACGGCGCTGAGTGCGAGCGTCTGGCTTACCGTGCTCCAGTTTGTGATGGTATGCGCGAACTCCATGGTCCCGCCGGGCATCATGGAGCCCGTGCGGTCTGGATCGACGCTGATGGGGCCAGCGAACGTGGAGTCAGTGACGGTCGCCGTCGCCGTGGCCTTCGCAGCGCAGGTGGCGCGCAGGGTTGTCACGTCCTTGGTTCCGGGTGTGGCAACCGCGGGCACGACCACGGTGACTATCAGAGTGCTCGTCGCGCCTCGTGCCAAGGTGACGGCTGTCACCGGTAGTCCCGTCGTGCCGTCCTTGACGGCCACTGTCCATCCGAGCGAAGAAGCCAGACTCAGGTTGAACGTCTCGGTCCCATTTCCGGTGTTGGTGAGCGTGTGTGTATAGGTCGCGGTAGCGCCGAGAGCCGCCGCACTAGAGAGCGTCGGTACCAGCGTGACCCCGTAGTAGCGCATAGATGCGACAGGCGCGTTGTCGGAGCGACCAGTGCCCAGGTCGATGATGCTGGACTGGATCGTGACGGGGCTTCCCTCGGTGACTCCGAGGGCGGTCCACGGAACCCTCATCTCGAACCGGTTCGTTGAGATATCGCATGACGTCAGGTTAGCAACATATGTGCTGGCTCCCACGGTTCCCGCAGGGGCCGCGCCGTTGCCCGGCATGGGGTCACCCGCACCGTTGGCCGGCGTATAACTCGCAACCCCGCCGGACAGGAACTTCCCGATCGGGTTGTAGGTGTAGATGACGACCTTGTCGGCGGCACCCATCAGCCCGTCGCCGTCCACATCAACATACATGCGAAGCTCGAGCTTGCCCTTTACGGTCGTGTTGATTCGCATGTAGCCGTATAGGTAGGTGGTGTCCCAAGTCGAGGCGATCTGCGCTAGGTCAGCACCTGCCGCGGGGTTGTCCGAATCAGCCGCGCCGGTAGCATCGGCACGCACGTTCTCCGGGTCGGCGAGCACGCCGGTCCAGTCAGTGAACGCTCCGTCGATGCCCATGGTCGCCGGGTACGTCAACGCGGAGGCCGGACCTGACATTGGGATCTGGGCGCCCACAAACACGACGAGTGTGAGCATCACGCGGATGAGCTGGCCCGGGGCACGATGAGACGAGCGGCGGCTCGCGTGCGCCTCGCTCGCGTGCGTGTTCTGCCTCAGTCCATGCATCGTCTCTACTCCCGGCCGTGCCAAACATAGGGCAACCGGTGCCCTTGGGTTGTTCTTCGGCAGGAAAGGGCTCTTGGCAGGAGTACCTTTCGCCAAACGGTCGATGCTCCTAGCAACCCTTGTTCCGAGTTGCGAAGGTCACATGGGCGTGGCCGCTCACACTATTATGGGGCATCCCGCCCAAGGACGCTTTGGGGCCCCGGACGACTTGATCATTCGCAGGTAGCGCGCAGGCCGCCCCCCTACGCCGTATCCGACTCCGCGGTCGGCGTCATTGCATTGGGTTCTTCGGCCATCAGGCGGCCCATCAACGAACCCATCGCCACTGAGGCGATCAACGTGAGCGTCATACGTGCAATGGAGAATCTCCAGCCGAGGAACGTCACCTCGAGCGGCACCATGGGCAATTTCACCGCCCAGGCAGTGAGCGCTGTTGTGATGATAGCCCAGCTCACTCCATGGTCTCTCATCGTCTTGAGCAGCGGGAAGACCACGAACACCGGGCCCACGAGAATCGTTCCCGCAGCGGCTGCCATGAGTAGCGCGGGTAGGCCGGCACGATCGCCTAGGTGTCGTGCCATCGCCTGCTTGTCGATGAAGACCTGCACCAAGCCTAGGCCGGCAAACACCGCGACGATGATCGGCGCGACGCCCGCGAACGTTTTCACGGCCACCGATGCGGCGTGGTAGGCGCGCTCAGGTGAGTTGATGGCCGCGACTCCGTACAACGCTACGACGCTCAGGACGAGGCGGTAGGACTTGAGAATGCCCACAAGCGATTGCTTGCTAGTTGTCGTAGTCATCAGAGCACCACTCCCATCGCTAGACCGATGAGCGCGGCGGCCAGCATCGAGAGCCCATTTCGCAGGACGGCGAATCGAACGCCGAAGACCTTCGACTCCATCGGGAGCGACACAAAACCGACCAGGACCCAAGACACGATGAAGGCGGCGACCGCCGGCGTCGAGGCGCCGCCCTTAAGGAGCGTGGCGGCGATGGGATAGGCAGCGGCCGGCGGACCTGCGGCGATGCTGCCAAGTCCCGTGCCGACCACTAGCGAGAGCACTCCCGAGGAGGAGCCCATCCAACGCTCGATCAGCGCGGGGGGCACAAAGACGTCGAACAGGCCGACGAGTCCGAAGACCGCGATGAGGGTCGGCAGTATGCCCGTGAACGATTTCGCGCCGGCCCCGAGTGCCTTGCGGCTCTTTGCCGGAGACTTGCGCCAATAGACGGCGTAGGCGATGCCGACGACGGCGAGGTATACGACTCCTGTGGGGTCCACGCGACTCCTTCGCGATGTGAGGTGTAGTCGCCAAGAATACCCATAGGGGTATGGTGTGGCAAGGGGTAGGGGCAGAGCTCCGCCTCAACATCTGCCGGCCGATGCCGTCGCAGGGCATTGATGATCCCGTGCGCATGCATCGTGATGGTTGCCACTTCACAATTCCGAGGCCGAGCCTGATGTCGGCAAGAACAGCTCGAGGATGGAACCCCCGGTCCGCGTGCGCGATGCGCTCAATCGGCCGCTGAGAGCGCGGACGAGGTTGCGAGCGATCGCAAACTCGAGTCCGCTCCCGCTGGGCCGGTCCCCGCCCGCCCGGCCGAGCAGGGCGAAGTCGTCTTCGTCGGAACCAGTGAACCCATCCGCGGCGGCGGTGCCCGTGAACTCAAAACGAATCGCCGAGGTCCGCGGGCCGGGCTCGCCTGTCACCCTGACCTTGCCGGTCTCGGACGTCGATAACGCGGTCCGGAAAAGGCGCACGACCAGCTCGCGAAGCAACCGGAAGTCCGCGTTGACGATGATGCCGGACACGGACGCTTCGTCGATCGACACCTGTTCGGCGTCACCCCCGAGATCCGAGAGCGCTCCTCCAAGGACGTCCGCCAGCGGGACGGGCGCAGCAAGCAGCACACCCTCATCGCTTTCCCCCACGCGCAGCATGTCGCTGACGAGGATAAACAGGGAGGCTCCCGCCTGGCGGATCATAGTCATTTGTTTCGTCTGCTCCTCCGTCAACGGCCCGGCCAGACCCTCGAGCAGGACGCCCGAAAAGCCCAAGATCGAGTTGAGCGGCGTTAGGAGTTCGTGGCTCATCGCGTGCAGGAATCGGCTACGCGTCTCACTCGCGGCTTCGAGCGCCTTGATGGTATCGGTCAGCATTCGCGTCCGCTCCCGGACGGTCGCCTCGAGCTCATCTGCGCGCTCGACGCGGTCAGTGATGTCGTAGCACGAGCCGATGTAGCCAGCGAACTCACCGGTCAGGGAGTGGAATGGGCGGCCGAAGTCGGCGATCCATCGCCACTCGCCATCGTTGCGGCGAAGCCGGTAGTCCATCTTGAAGGGCTCTGCACGCGCAAACGCATCCAAGTAGGTCTTGACGCAGCGATCCAGGTCCTCGGGATGCACGCCCTCCACCCACCCGTCGCCGTTTTCCTGCTCCAGCGTCCTACCGGTGAACTCGAGCCACATCGAGTTGAAGTAGTTGCACTTGGCGTCGATTCCCGACCGCCAAATGAGCGCGGGAAAGGACTCGAGGATCTCAAGATACTGATCCTCCGCCGTCCTTCGCGAGTAATCGGCCATCGGTATCACCTCCGGGGGCTCAGCTCTACTAGCTCTCGTGTTGAGAGTACCCAAAGTTGCACCCTGCCCCCGCGGCTGCGGGGGCCCCGCGCACGCCCACGCGTTGCCCCTGCCGCGCGCCCTCGCTATACTCGCTTTCGCGCCCGAGATGGGTCGCCACCGCGGAGAGGTGGCAGAGTGGTTGAATGCGGCAGTCTCGAAAACTGTTTAGCGGGTATCCCCCGTTACGAGGGTTCGAATCCCTCCCTCTCCGCCATTGAGCTGGTCAAACGTTGCCCCGACTGCCCGCTGAGGGAGGCCGGGGCAACGTCGATAAACGGTACGATTGGTGACATCTTGGTGACGAACACGCCACCACGCGACGCGATTCGACGGCCCGTCTAGTTGCGGGGCGCAGATGTCTCTTGCCGACTTAGAGCGCATAGCGCCCGAGCTGCAGATCCGGCTTTGGGAGAGCGCACCATTGGCCGAGTACCGCACTTCTTCCCGAACGACTATGCTCGGATCACTCGATGTCAGTGCGACTTGGTAGACTCGTCCTGCAATCGCCTGAAAGGAAGCTCATTGAGGCCCTACGTTTCGCTCGTTATCACCGACCTTGACAACACGACTTGGGATTGGCTTGCGGCTTGGTACGCGGCCTTCGATGCAATGGTCGAAGTCATCGTGTCTAAGAGCGGGTTGACGAGAGATCGCATCGAAACGGACATGCAGGCCGTCTTCAGGCACTACGGAACGTCGGAATACGCAAATGTGATCGAGGAGACTCAGTGCCTACTGGATCTGCATCCAGGCGAGAATCTGTCTGAAGTCTATGCAGAAGCTGTCGAGGAGAAGCGTCCTGTTCGCCGGCAAGCACTGGCCCTC